>CAIJXJ010000049.1 GCA_903824575.1 uncultured Methylobacillus sp. | reverse complement strand
ATACATGCAAAAATCACAGCCAACACCACAAATTTGCGTAATATCAATATATAA
This sequence comes from uncultured Methylobacillus sp., assembly GCA_903824575.1. GTDB lineage: Bacteria > Pseudomonadota > Gammaproteobacteria > Burkholderiales > Methylophilaceae > CAIJXJ01. The sequence goes on along the minus strand of CAIJXJ010000049.1, from coordinate 1,704 downwards.
CAAGTGGTTATTCAGTTTCATGCAGTTCGCCTTTTAGACCTATTATGATAGTAATTCTTAAACTAAAAAGTTAATCGTCACCAGTTAAATTCATTTCTGGGCGAACATGTGATTTTAAGCCAAAATCTCTGAATTCTTAAGCGAATGTTTACCTACTCAAAAGCAAAACGCCCCACCATTTCTGGAGGGGCGAATTGTTTATAAGGAGTCTGACGATGAGTAAGCGTCCGGCCGCCCCACATTGAGTCGATAGAGATGATGTAGGAGCATAGTGTCCACTAATTTTTAGTGGACACTATCATGACTCCAGTTTCGCCAGCACGCCATCGTCGCATTCATTCAATCGAATTCAAGACTGAGCTTGTCGCAATATGCCGTCAACCGGGCATCTCAGTTTCCGCTGTGGCACTGGCGCACGGAGTTAACTCCAATCTGGTGCGCCGATGGATGAAGCAATTTCCCGTCGATGCCAAACTGCCTGTTGCGTCGGTACCCGCCAAGTTTGTGCCGGTTCAGGTAGAGGCGATCAATACTTCTTCATCAGGCGGAGATATCCAATTCGATATTCAACGTGGTGCGACCCGCGTCAACATCCGCTGGCCGATGTCAGGGGCGGAGTCTTGCGCTCAGTGGTTGAGTGTTTGGCTGAAATGATTCAGCCCGATCAGGTGTATTTGGCGGTAGGGCCTGTGGACATGCGCTGGGGTATAGACCGGTTGTCGCTACTGATCCAGCAAACAGACGGACGCTCTCCCTGCGATGGCACTGCCTATGGCTTTACCAACCGCACGCGTTCGCGCATCAAATTGTTGATCTGGGATGGCACCGGTGTCTGGCTGTGTCATCGCCGCCTGCACAAGGGGCGTTTCCGCTGGCCCGATTCCGGCGAAGCGCTCTTCCAGATGAGTGCGGAGCAATGGCGCTGGCTGACCACCGGTGTAGACTGGCAACGGCTGTGTGCGACACCTTCCGCGAACTGGCGAGTTTAATAAAAAAACGTGCGATATTCAGCCAGTTAAACAGCGCCGCATGATATAATCAACCCCATGAATTCACTGGGTAAAAACACTCATTCCTCGGTTTCGCCAGTCTCGTCTGGCAGCGCATCAGTCCCTCCTCCATTATCGCCTCGTGACGACGAAATTGCCCGGCTTGCCGGAATCATCCGCACCCAGGATATCAAGATTCAGGCATTGGTCCAGGAAGTCGCTTATCTCCGGCGCATGCGCTATGGAGTCAAGAACGAAGCGATGAGTGCGGAGCAGCGGCAATTGTTCGAGGACGATATTGTGCAGGATGTTGCCGCCGTCGAGTCCGAACTCAAACTGCCCGCGACGCCGGCCACCCCGAGAACCCGTGCTGGTCGTCAGGCGTTGCCCGAACATCTGGAGCGGGTCGATGTGCGCCACGAACCGGATTCCTGTACCTGCCCGGCCTGCCAGGCTAACCTGATCAAGATCGGCGAAGATGTCAGTGAGCAACTGGATATCGAACCGGCTCGGTTCTTTGTAATCCGTCATATCCGTCCGCAATATGCCTGCCGCCAGTGCGAAACCGTCACGGCAGCGCCGGTAGCGCCTGCGGTTATCGACGGCTCCCTGGCTGCACCCGGCTTGTTGGCTTGGGTTGCCACCGGCAAATATCTGGATCACTTGCCGCTTTACCGACTGGAACAGATCGCCGCCCGGCAGCAAGTTAATCTGT
>CAIJXJ010000048.1 GCA_903824575.1 uncultured Methylobacillus sp. | reverse complement strand
GTTCCATTTCAACGCAGTGTGGATGGTTGACGCCTGAAATCCACTCGTTTTACGGATTCTGTCCGAAGCTATACCGGCAAGAGCACAGCAAAGGACGTCATCTTCGTTGTACTTGGACAGCAGCATGGTAATAATTGCCTTACTCAGGGTGCTTTTCCCTACGCCAGCGTAACCCGTAACAGCAATCGTCCTATGTCCTTCTGCAACCATACGGAGGGCATCTGCCTGTTCAGCAGAAAATACAATATTCATGTCTGTCTGCATTTTCTGGATGAATGATTCGGTGGCTGATGGAGTCATCAGGCGGGATGGTTGCATTGTTCCCCGCCACTCAATCGCATCAAGAATGCGTTGTTCTGTCTTGAAATGCTTATTCAGAGCAATCGAATCCCCCAACACTACCAGACGTTCGCTTTCTGTGAGTTCTTCCATCACAGCCTTAATGTCGGTTTCTGAGACAAGATCTTTGTCATCAGTCACTCCTTCTTGGGGCGCTAGTTCTTTCAGTGTGGCGGCCATGACCGAGGCAGGAGAGACAAGAGTGTTCCCGTTGTTCTCTGCCGACTCCTCCATGACGAAACATATCGCGGCAGCAAGTCTTTGTGGATCTCTGGGTGCCATCCCTAGACGTAAAGCCACAAGGTCTGCCTTGCGAAAACCAATGCCTTTGACCGATGTCAGGCAAAACGGGTTTTCCTTGATCAGTCTTATGGCCTTGTCCTCAAATTTGGTGTAGACGCGCAGAACCAGGTTCGCACTCACCCCATAAGGGGTCAGATAATCGGAGAGGATCTTGATATGGCGATATTGCTGCCAGGAAGCGACAACCTTGGCCATGCGCTTCTCCCCTATACCTTTCACTTTAAGCAGTTCATTGTGCCGGGAAGGATCTTCCATGATTTCGGTAAGCCCTTCATCGCCATAGGTATCAACCATGGCTTGAGCGGCAACGGTCCCTACGTGGACGATCTTGTCCAGAAAGAAGAACATCTCTGAACCGGAAACCTTGATATTGCTGAATTTGAAGGACTGACCGAACCGGGGATGGCTTTCCCATTCTCCTTCCAGTTCGCAAACCACCCCGTTCAAGGCGTCTGCGTCGATCAAGAGGGTACCTGTCCCCCGGAAGGTTGTAATGCCTTTCGCACAGTTGAGGATGGCCCAGTTGTTATTAAAAACCCGAACGCCGGTTATTTTTGCTTTTATTGTCTGCATGGGTGAAGAGCCTGTTTATAGGTTTCGCTGTTAAAAGATGTTTTGACATCCTCCCCGCCCTGAAGGACGGGGATTCCTGCGGCGTTCAAGCGTACACCTGAAGCGCTTCGGTGGGTTCCTGATTCATCGAGAAGTCTGACAGCACTGTCTCTCCACAGGCTAACACGGCATGCCCTGCCGCTAAGATGTTACATGCTGCATTGACGTCTGCGTTGGCTTCATGCCTGCAAGAGGTACATTTAAATCTGGCTTGACTTGTCCGGTTGCCAGCTTCTGTATGGCCGCAAACAGTGCATTTCCGGCTGGTGTTCCGGGCTGGGACGGCAAGAACTTCTCCATCCCTGAACGACTGTACTTGTCGCACCTTCTGGTCAAGCTTTGTAATTTCAAAGTGATGCGGCGACTTGTTGCGATAATCATATGTTATTTAAAATATAACATTATGGGGAATGTGTCAACATTTTTAATATCTATTCTAAAATTATTTTTGCTTGGATACGAGAAAAGCCGAGAGACGGTTTGGCCTGTTAATAGATGTTGACAAAAGCTTAAAAGATATCATCAGGTGGTGTTAAAAGATATTGTCACAAAGAAAGTTGCTTTGTTTGAAAAACAAAAAAACCAAGAGGTAGCACCCTTGGTTTTTTTTGTCCGATCTGTATTATTGTTGGCGAGAACTGTCTGATACGAAGGAACCGCCCTACCCTACCGCTATTGATTGACACGTTTTTGAGCCTCTGCCAGTTGTACCCCCTCATATTTACCCTGAAGGATTTTCAGACATTCCTCTCTCGATTCTATTAGATCCACTGAGAAGAGAGTGATTCCACGGTATTTACCTCCGACATCCAGGCATGTCACCTCGTTGGGTTTAAGCTCAATGACCCCATCGGTTTGCTTGGTATTCCTGAACAGATATTTTCCGGGTTCCAATTCCAGGGGGACAAACATGTCTTTGCCAATCAAGGCCCTTTTTTCCCATTGGCCTATCGCTTCACCTTTGTCATTCGGGGTGGCAGATTGCACTCCGATGTAGGCCAATTTGGTCGTCATAACACCTTCATCTCGCAGCAGGTATACCAACGATTTGTTTGCTTCTGGGGTCCGAAACCCATTGAACTTGTTGCCCGTGCTGAGATCGGCAGCGCAACCCGCAATCAATGCAGTGGCCACGGCACATAGTAATACTCGAAATATTGGGTTCATCGTCATCCTCCGTAAAAAATAGATAGGTTGATTTTTCTCATCCTAACCTGCACTCTGTCTGATGTCAACTGCCTGCTG
>CAIJXJ010000047.1 GCA_903824575.1 uncultured Methylobacillus sp. | reverse complement strand
GGTCAGGTAACAGGCGTTAAAGAGACCGGTGGGTTGATCGGATATATGGTCGGGAATATTAGCAACAGTTATGCACCTGGCCAGGTAAACGGTACGACTGATACGGGTGGTTTGATTGGAATTGATGTAGGCAGCACCAGTTACAGCTATGCAACTGGTCAGGTGAGCGGCACGAACTACACGGGTGGTTTGATTGGATATAATTATAATAGCAACATCAGCTACAGTTACGCCACTGGCGATGTGACGGGTAGTAACGATAGTACTGGCGGACTGATAGGAAATAATATTAATGGCAGCATCAGTTACAGCTATGCAAGCGGTCAAGTGGCTGGTAGTAACAATACGGGTGGTTTGATTGGACAGAACATTGGCAACATCAGCGACAGTTATGCCACGGGGGCGGTTGGCGGTGTTTCTGACGATGGCGGTCTGGTAGGGACTCTGCTGGGCAGTTCCATTATTAATAACAGCTATGCGCGTGGTGATGTAACCGTGAACGGTTTTGGACTGACAGCCGGCGGTCTCGTGGGGTTGATGGGAAATGGAGCGACTGTCATCAGCAACAGCTATGCGACCGGCAAGATAATCGACAATACCATCTCTGGCGCGTTACAAAAGGGTGGTCTGGCAGGTGCTAACCCTAACGGTGCGACTGTCAGCAATTCTTTTTACGATTCGGACAATAATCCAACCCTTAGCGGGATAGGCTTTGCTACGGATGCGCCAGGCACGGTCTGGGGCATGACCACGCTAGCCCTGCCCTTTACCCAATAACAAAGCTGGACAAATGATGCGCTTTACTTTATTCTCTCGGAATGCGCCTACAAAACCAAATCAAAAAAACACTTTCACTGCCTGATTCAATTGAAATCGTGCGCAGCCTGCTCGCAAACAATTTTTATAAAAATCGCTCCTCGCTTGCTTATGCAGTGTGTCAGCACTTTAAATTTCACAACGCACTCGGTCAGGCTCAAACGGGCGGCTGTGTGAAAGGACTGCGTGAGTTGGAGCGTGCAGGCCATTTCGTGCTTCCCATATCAAAAACAGTGACAGTGGTAAAAAGTCCACGGCGCCTTGATTGTGCAGTGCCCAATCCAATTGATGTGCCGACAAAAGCAGGCGATGTCCAAGGCTTGTCTTTAGTCTTTGTCGATAGTGTCGATTTGATGCGTATCTGGAATGAGATGATGCTCCGCGAGCATCCGCAAGGCGCAGGCCCCTTGGTTGGCTGCCAATTGCGCTACCTGATTACTTCCGAACACGGTTGGCTTGGCGGCTTTGCTTTCAGTGCCGCAGCATTGAACCTTCGCGACCGTGATCAATGGATAGGCTGGGATACAGACACACACCGCCAACAGTTACACAGAATTTTATGCATGAGCCGTTTCCTGCTGCGCACCAGTCTGCACTGCCATAACCTTGCTTCACATGTCCTTGGGATGGTATTACGCCGGGTCGGTATTGATTTTGAGACGCAGTATGGTTATTTGCCTTGGTTGGTAGAGAGCTTTGTTGATACTGAACACTTTTCTGGCACCTGCTACAAGGCCTCCAACTGGACGGCCATTGGACTGACCCAAGGCCGAGGTCGCCAGGACCGGGAAAATAAAAATGCCAAGTCAATCAAAACCATTTACATCTATGCGATTGAGCCCGATTGGCGCGTCAAGATGGGAGTAGCCGAACCTTTAGGTTTGCAGCCACTGGAAATATCCCAAGGTCTTGACGCTGACCAATGGGCAGAGCAGGAATTTGGCGGAGCAAATCTGGGTAATAGTCGGCTCAGTGAGCGACTTGTGAGCAGCGCCCAAGCTTTGGGCGCCATGCCAGGGCGCACCTTGAGCGGAGCTGTAAAAGGTGACTGGCCAACAGTCAAGGGCTACTACCGCATGATCGATAAGCCCGATGACTCGATGCTTACGGCAGAGGCTATTCTGGCGCCGCACCGGGAGAGTACTATCCGACGCATGATGGGACAATCAACGGTGCTTTGTATCCAGGACGGCACCGACTTGAACTATAACCACCTCGATCAGTGCCAAGGCTTGGGGATACTGAGTAAAAATCAAACGGGTGCTAAAACCAGAGGACTGCACCTGCATACAACCTTCGTGACAACTACCGAGGGTTTGCCGCTGGGGGTATTGAAGGCGCAATTCACGGCGCCACAGCCTAAAACAGAGCCTGAAACTCGCCCTGCTGCAAGCATTCCAATTGAGGAGAAGAAAACCTTTGCCTGGATTAAGGGGCTACGCGACTGTGTTGAAATATCAAAGCAAATCCCCAACACGCATCAAGTTAACGTATGTGATCGTGAGGGTGATTTTTTTGAATTTTTTGATGAACATCGAATACTAAAAACCAATAATGTTGATTTATTGGTACGTTCCAGACATGACCGTACCATTGACGATAAGGGCCATCATCTCTTTGAGTCAGTCAGGAGTAGTCCGGTATGTGCTGAGATGGAAATTAATGTACCCGGTCAAAGCACCCGCACCAAGAAGAGCAAACAAAAAGCCAAGCCTGGACATGCGAAAAGAATTGCTAAAGTGGCCTTGCGATATCTCGAAATTGAGTTGCTGCCGGGTGCGTATCAAAAAGGTAAAGCACCCATTAAAGTGCTGGTAGTACATGTACAGGAAACGACCAAGCCCGAGGATGACGATGTTGTGGAGTGGTTTTTGTTGACCACTTGCGATGTATCCACTCCAGAGCAGGCAATGCAAATCCTGCATTGGTACTGTCTGCGTTGGCGCATCGAGGATTGGCATCGAGTACTCAAGAGCGGTTGCAATATTGAGAAACTCCAGCACAAGACCGCTGAGCGGCTCAAACGTACTGTTGCCATAAATTTAGTGATTGCATGGCGTATTATGTTGTTAACATTAATGGGCCGACAGTGCCCGGAGTTACCAGCTGAGGTATTGTTCTCGGATATTGAGATAAAAGTACTCAGGTTAGATCAAAAAAAAAAGAGTCTGAACCACTTTTGCTTGGAGAAGCAGTGCGAGCTGTAGCTCGTATGGGTGGATATATCGGTCGAGCCAAGGATCCTCAACCTGGTCATCAATTGATGTGGCATGGATATAAATATCTGCAAATTCTGTGCAAAGGATATGAGCTTGGTTTGATTAGTTCAGGCTGAAATAATTGTGGGTAAAGGGCAGAGCTAGGCGGGGGTAACCTGTCAGGCGGCCAGTCGTTCTACTGGCTGGCGCTCTTCAGCACGTTGCCGTGCTTCCCATAGGTCGCGCTGTACCTGCATTCGCAGCCAGAAGCCGGGCGATGTGCCCAGCGCTTCGCTTAGGCGCAAGTCCATATCGGCGCTAACTGCAGCATGCTCGTGAAGGATGCGGGAAAGCATCACTCTGGATATTCCCAAGTGTTGGGCGGCAGCGGTAACACTCAGCCCTAAATCATCAAGCCAGCCTGTTAGAACCTCGCCAGGGTGTGCCGGGTTGTGCATGTCCATAATCTTTTCCTCAGTGATAATCGAGATAATCCACTAATTCCACATCAGCGCCGTCAAACCGGAAAATCACACGCCAGTTAGCTTGCACCGTGATGGCCAGGAAGCCAGCACGGTCGCCGGTCAATCCATGCAATCGCCAAGCCGGGCGCTTTAAATCTTCCGGTTTCTGGGCCACGCTGAGGGCTGTCAGTTGCTCCCTCAGTCGCTTGGCGTGTATAGGCTGAATTCCCGCTAAACTTCCTGTTTTGTAGAAGGCTTCAAGCCCCTTGTGACGGAATGATATTATCATAATATGTTAAGCATGGATTTACAATGATATACTGTTAAGAGGCGTTCTTTACTACCCGCAAACCGGCTTCTACTGGTACAAAATCAATCTCGGCCTGCTCCAGAATCCATGATTCAATCTTGACATGCCACAGGTGCAGCAACTCAAGCTCTCGTTGTATGTAGTGCTTTTCAGCAATTGCGCTTGGCTTGTGTTCCATGATTTGCGCCACGATACCGGCGGGCACTTCCACCCATTCGGATAATGTACCAAAGGAACGACGCAGACCGTGCAAGGATAGCGCAGGAAGTGCGGCGGCGGTCAATGCCTTGTTGTGTGGGTTGCGCGGTTCCTCAAACCTTCCTGATGCAGATGTGGAGCTACTAAATACAAAACCATTACGGCGCGGCAGGCAAGATATTAAATGTTCCAG
>CAIJXJ010000046.1 GCA_903824575.1 uncultured Methylobacillus sp. | reverse complement strand
AGCCACTCCCGAATATGTACGGACTGCTCACGAGGCAGGAGTAGAATCAGCTATCTTCAATGACTGCAACGATCTTCCCCTGGTCATCGAAAAACTTCGCAGCCACACAGCAAGACAAGAGTACCTCGCCAAATCTCAATCAATCATATGGGATCACTATTCTCCGCAGGCGGTGGCTCTTTCATTTCTTAACGCGGTCAACAGTACCATCACAGATTATAGAAAATCGGGAAGCAGACCCAACTTCTCGCTGTCAGAGTTGCCATTAAAAACTGTCACGCAACACAAGGAACCAGGCGTCACAACCGGAAATAAGAAAGTATTGATCGTGTGCAGCCATTTCTGGCCATCCATTGGCGGAATAGAGAACAGGCTTGGCCAATGCAGCGCAACCCTGGCTGCAATGGGTTACGATGTATCAGTTATGACGCCGATCCACGAGGGTAGAGATTCCAATGTCCGCAACGGGGCCAGGATCATAAGCATTGATCCTTCCGCCATTCGTAACGGAAGACCACAATGGCCTTATGCCATACAGGACGCCGTTGTTTCCGGCACCTACGATACGTGCATTCTGGTGCAGGATCCACTGGGTGATATCTTATGGAGTGTTGAAGGTGCTGTGCCGCCGCCATCAACACGACTGATTGTCCAGCCGATCATCAATGCTGATGGTTATAACCGATGGAAAGACGTTGTCGATTTCAGAAGCAGACTGACGGCCATCCTCAAGAATGCTGACATTGCCGTGACTCTGACCAAATCAGGGCCTGACACCTTGTACATGCGCAAGGAAGGAATTGTACCTGTCCATCTTCCCAACGCGTCGTCGGTGCCCGAACCGGCCGGTGATTTTCGCAAACAGTACGGTATTCCCAAAGATCGGTTCATCATTTTGCACGTAGCTAATCTTTGGTGGGTCAAAAATCATTGCGGCCTGCTGGATGCGATGAAAGGTCTGCCGGCTTCCTGGCAATTTGTCATGGTAGGTAATCCTACCGGAGAACCGGACTGCGCCGAGGTTGTCTTCGAAAAACTTGTTCAACACCCTGAAGTCCTCTATATACCCGGACTCAGTCGTGAGTGGGTATCTGCGGCAATGCAAGCGGCAGACGTAATCGTCCTCTCATCCCTTGGAGAAGGCTCACCGAACACCATCCTTGAAGCAATGGCACAGAGCAGACCGTGGCTGGCGACCCCCCAGTGCGGCGCTGCAAACGATAATGCCGGGGGAATCATCTGCGAGTTGCAGGATTTCAAACGGCACCTGCACGCACTGCATGACAATCCGGGAATACGCTATGCTCTCGGAGCAGTCGGCCATCAGCATTGGCAGGAATGTTATTCCTGGGATATTGTCATCAAGGGCTGGGTTGATCTGATTGAAACCGGCGCCACAACACAGACGTTTACACTCTCCGAAAACGCCTCCCGCGCCAACAAGGATTTAATCGAAAAATCAACCTCATGGCAATTCCCCGGCAGTCAGTCAGCGTGTGCCGTCAATCACGAGGCATTTGTCAATATCGGCATGGT
>CAIJXJ010000045.1 GCA_903824575.1 uncultured Methylobacillus sp. | reverse complement strand
TCCCACGCCGACCACCGGAATACCCAAATCGCTTGCGGCTTTGAGCTGGTCGCCGGCCACATTTCCGAGGCCACCCGAATATATAGGGAGTGCCTCGCTCAACATGAACTCCATACTGAAATAAGCGACGCAAGTTAAAGAAGTTTGCGGATGATTTAGCTGAAACCAGGCAGGTGATTCCGCCGCTTGATTCTTTTTTTGAATCAGGTCATCTATTTCCTTGCGGAAAGACGGATCGGCCAGAACATACTTTAACTTGTCCCGCGAGACAGTCTGAAGGACTACCCACGGATTTTGAGTAAAGTCCCAAAGCACAGGGTCAAGCTGCCTCCAGACTTCATCGGCGTAATGACTCCACGACCATCGCATATCCAGGGCCAACTCGGCAAGTAAATTAAATCCCTCGATTTCAGATGGTAAAAGATCACGGACCCTACTGCTTGTACGTGAATGGGTATTCATGATTTCGCTTTCATTCTCTTTAGGAGATCATTCGCGGCTACAGTGGTCGATTCCGGAAGTGTGCTGGATTCCAAAGCATCAGATAAAGAGGCCAGCAGATCGTTAAATCCATCTTCTTTCTGATTTCGCAAAACATGGTGCGCTCCATGGCGCAACGAAACAGAATCAGAACCTCTTTTAACCAACCCGCGCAATAATGACGGCCAGGCAGCCATTTTGAAATCTCTCAATGCTTCTGCGGCCAACCATGCCACGTCATGGTCACGGTCTTCGAGTGCTTTCACCAACGATGGTATTGCCCCGGCATCGCCAATCGCACCGAGTGTTTTGGCTGCTTCCCAGCGAACGTGATCTGACTTGGAATTCCGCAATACCCGGATGAGAGATGAGACGGCGGGTTTACCCAGCGCCACCAGTGAATTTCTTGCTTTCTGCCGAGTCGCACTGTCTTTCCCTGCCAGCATCTCCATCAAAGATTTAAGATCGGTTCCGTTCAAAATTTGTTTCCTCACGTTTTTTCTCCTATGGAATTTGCGCGGTGGATCCAATCCTGAAAGCATCGCTCGCTCTTTATTTACTCCGACGATTTTTTTGTTAAGGTCTCCATGAGCTTGTCGAACGGCTCGTTGAATTTCTTGACGCCTTCGTCTTCAAGCTGCCGGGTCACCCGATCGATGCTGATCCCGAGGTCCGGCAAACGTTCCATTATCCAATTGGCTTCCCCGATATCATGTTCAAGGCGTAATTCCGGATTGCCGTGATCACGGTAGGCATTAATGGTTTCAAGCGGAACCGTGTTTACGGTATCCGGTCCGATTAGTGTTTCAATGTATTTTACATCACTATAGTCGGGGTTTTTAGTACTGGTGCTGGCCCATAGCAACCGCTGTGCGCGTGCACCCTTATCAGCCAGTTTCTTAAACTTAATTGTATTGAAAATCTCCTTGTAGATTTGATAAGCTGTCTTAGCACTCGAGATGGCAACTTGCCCATGCACCTTCTCCGCAATTTCCTTCTTCTTGCTGCCGGGCTCGAAGAATTTCTCCACCAGCGGGTCCAATAGTGTGTCAATCCGGCTTAAAAAAAAGCTAGCCACC
>CAIJXJ010000044.1 GCA_903824575.1 uncultured Methylobacillus sp. | reverse complement strand
TTCAAACGGTGAAAGCGGTAAAGCAATCGAAATGACACATCGGAAATTTCTGAGCAAATATGCGGAGCTGGCCAGCAGCGATTTTGACGTACCATCCTGATAATATTTGTTTCGACGCTGTGCGATTCCCCTTAGTTCTTCCTGTTTCACCAACGCGGATTGTGCATCCAGCGTCTCACTAATATCTGGGCAGGCGTACAGGCTGATTTGTATGCCTGAATCCGTTGGGCATGAAACAAACAAGCTGGACAGGATTTTTTCCATTTCATCCGTCGTACCCGTTTGAGGCGTGATTTCAATAGCAAAACCGATTGAAAAAAGCTCTTCCGTACCAAACCCGCCTTGATCCAAAATAAACAAACGCTCATCGTCCATCCAGCCGAAATACGGCATTAAACTCGCCAGTTTTGGCAAGGCGGCGAACTGTGCAATCAAACTGCGCGGCAGTGCATCAGGACGACTATGCCGTTCGTGGAAAAATACTTTTTTAAGCTCAGCAAGAATTGACATATCAATTAACCGACTGCGGTTGCTGTGCCGGCACAGGTGGCTGCGCCTGGAATTGCTGCCCCGCTGGTTGATCAACCTGTTGTTGCGGTTTAATGAGCGTCGGCGCAAGCACGCGGTATTGGTTAGTAATGTTTTGCTTGCTATGCGCAACTTGCCAGTGACCAGGATCGGCTACAGCATATAAAAATGACTGATCGTGTAAAACCTTGCCCTCATCCTCCCAGGGGGCGATCCAAACACGCAAAACGGTTGGTTTGCTCAACAGGGGCGTGCCCGTTGTAGGCGCTTCGCCCACGACCCTTTCTTTCGCTAAACCCGTTTTACCGTAAACCGTCGCAGGCTTCCCCGTGTTGGCGCCCGGTAAATTGTTTGCGACTGCATTTGCATACACGCCCGAAACGGATGAGCAGCTAATGCCTGGCGGTGCTTTGCAAGAGAAAGATTTTTGAGCATCCAGACCTGTGGTGTTACACGCAGATACACACATACAGCACAACAGCATTGCAGGAGCCGAATAACGCATCACTTGCCCCCTTTAGTCACCCAACCATCCAGTTGCTCAAGCGATGCAACGCCGGGCATTACACGACCATCAGAAGCGATCAAGGTGGGGGTGCCATTGATGTTGAGTTTTTGACCAAGCTTCATGTTGCGATCTATCGGGTTGGCACAATCCGTTTTGTCTACAGGCTGCTTGCTGTCTATCATGTATTCATGCCATGCTTTCTGCACATCGACCGAGCACCAGATCGACTTGGCTTTTTTCGAAGACTCGGGGTGCAGTCCGTCTAGCGGATACAGAAAGGTGTAGATCGTCACATTGTCCAGCTTGAGTAATTCCGTCTCCAGCTTCCTGCAATAAGGGCAGTCAGGATCTGAAAAGATAGCCACCTTTCGGCTTCCTTTGCCATACACGGTCTTGATAGCATCCTTGAGTGGCAACTGCGCAAAATCCACTACATTCATTTCCTCAAGGCGCTGCGCCGTCAGGTCTTGCTGGGTCTTCATATCGAAAACGTGGCCGAAGATAAAGAAGCGCCCTTCCGCGTTTGTGTAGCCAATGTTCCTACCCATATCCACTTCATATATGCCAGCAATCCCCGTTTGGTGGACAGCGGTGAACTGCGTGGACGGATACAGTGCATGCAGGGATTTTTCTAGCGTAGCCTCCGAGCTATCGGCGGCGCAGGCCGTTGATGTCACAATCATTGCACCGACCACCGTAAGAATATATTTTCTAAATTTCATTTTTTTCACCTAAGCTAGTTATCAAGAGGTTCATTCATTGCTTTTTTGCCG
>CAIJXJ010000043.1 GCA_903824575.1 uncultured Methylobacillus sp. | reverse complement strand
GCTTCGAGCAGCGGCACCAGCGGCGCCTGCGTTTCGAATACGATGTTGCAGCCGAGCGCGCTCAATTCCGGAAGATACCTGAGAAACTGGATCGTATCGCCGAACCCTTGCTCGGTGAATACCAGTAGTCCCTGCGCGTCAGTATTCCCTTGCCCCGCCCATTGAGGGAGGGGGCAAGAGGGGCGCGAGAAAGTGCCATTGCCACTTTCGGCAGACCCCATCCAGCGAGCCTCGTAATTATCCCACCCGTGTTGCCAGTCCCCCAGTTTGAGTTGGGCCATGCCCAGATTCAGTTGCGCCATGGCAAATTCGGGCACAATAGCGACTGCCCGAGCAAAATAATCAAGCGCCTCGCGCGCTAACCCGACATCCATTAACAAACTTCCCAGACCATTGAGTGCAACAAAAAAATCCGGTTGCAACTCAAGCGCGTGCTCGTAGCTTTTGCGCGCCTCATCGAACTTGTTCAGCCGATGCAATGAATTTGCGCGCATATTCCACATCTGTGCCGACGCACTACTCAACGCCAATCGAGGCTCCAGCAATTCGACCACCTTTCGATAAGCCCGTTCCGCTCCGGCATAATCCTTCGCATCAGCGCAAGCCAACCCCAAATTGAACTGGGCATCAACATCGGCAGGCGACAGCCTGCAAGCATGTGACCCTGCCGCAATTGCCTCATCAAACCTCCCTAAACGGCGGCATATCTCGCCAAGGTTTCGATGGTAGAGCGCCACATTATTGTCCAGCGCAATGGCGGCCTTGAACAGGTCTGCGGCCAAAGCAAGCTTCCCTGCATTGAAGGCCAGAAGCCCATACTCCTGATAGGCCGGATGGAACTTGGGGTAGGCAGCAATGATGTTGCGGAAGGCACTTTCAGCTTCGGTCAGGCGTCCCTCCCGTGCGTGCGATTGCGCCTGCATCATTGCATTGACCACTATATTTTCTTCGGATAATACTGTTGGTAAAACCATTGATAGGCCGACTCAATCTGAGCCTGGATACGGGGCGGGATATCGTGCCTTTGGGGCTTCACTATTTTCCCGGCCTGCTTGTGCGTATATTTCATGTGGTAGTGGCTATCGCTTTCCTGAATCCCGATCTCCAGTTTTTGGGGATTGATCTCAAATTTGGAAAGTCCTAGCCAACTATAAATATGTGACATGCACGCTACCGGTTGCCCGATCAGGTCTTCAAAACGCACAAAAAACAGCCGTTCCTGCACCGGCTTCGGCAGGTCGGGTACCGCATGCAGCGAAATCAGGGGGGCACCAATGGCCTTATCCTTAGCGAACAACATATCGGCTCGCCCAAAGCGGTCGAAATCGGCCAGATGATCGATAAAATCGACCAGAATGGTGCGTTGATGCTGTGCCTCGATGGAACCGTAAATCTGCCCCAGTTCCCTGACACAAACAATCAGCTTTGCCTCGGGTTCGATATGCAGCAGCAGCTCGACGGCATGGAGCCAGGCACGGTTCTTATCCACCACGGCCTTCTTGCTGCAATCCTGATTCCATCCGCGCAAAAAACCCTGCATGGAGGAAGCCAGGTGTGCGTAGCTGCTCCCGAAGGAATTGTCGAGCTGGGAAAGAAAGAACTGGTCATCGCTGACCATGCGCCGTAT
>CAIJXJ010000042.1 GCA_903824575.1 uncultured Methylobacillus sp. | reverse complement strand
GCTTTTTCATTTTTCGAATGTAAATGTCGGAATGAGAAAAGGCAAGCAAGATAAAAATAAATAGGCGCCCATCCCATTCCCACATGAGTGGTCACCATTTTTCCATTTGAAAGTCAGTTACCCTTAGACCATGTCGATTGGAAAATGCAATTCGAAACTTGGGATTTTCAATATTCAATTAGTACTTTTATGGTTGTTATAAGCCGACAAATCTACACATGCACTTCGAAGCGCTATGCCATCGGGAAAGCGCTGCCCAATAGATCATGGATGCAGGCTGTATGGGTGATCTGTCAGGGATCGATCCACCAATCACACCATCATTTTTGTCAGGCCCACGGTTGAGTTGCCATGTTAACTCCAATTCTAATTTACGCAATTGCGCCAGATTGCCATTTGCTGCCTCCATCAACCAAGGCACAAACAACGCATAACGCATCCGTGTTTGAAGAACTGAAGTTCCTGGGAAAAAACGATCCGCAAATGCTTGGTGAAGAGTCAAAAAACCAATTTCGTCCCGAACGCCTAGCTGATCGTTCTTCAGAGCAGCCTCTGCACTAGCAACTGCCTGCCGAGACAACATGATCCAACCGATCATGATCTGCACCGCCGGCAAATTAATGTTGCGTTGTCGTGATGTTTATTATTCATTAGCTTCCGCTCCCGTTTCTTGCAATTAGTAACTCAACAGGTTACGGTCGCCATCGAATAACCATCCCATGAATAATCCACCATATCCTACATTTCGGCAGTTAAGGCACCCTCTGGACAAAGATTTTGTTGGTCCGCGCCGATGAATTAGCCTATGATCTCCAGACCATGAGAGTAAACGGCCGTCTGGCAGGACTAATGCTCCTTCAACTCCATCAGTGTGTCCTTCCAATACTGCCAAAGCCAACCCTGATTTGGCATCCCACAGACGGAGTTTGGCTTCCTCATTCGACCACGACAGAAAACGGTCGCCCGGCAATACTTGTACGCCATCGATGCTTTGTTCGTGCCCTTCAAGCACGGCGAGCATAGTTGCAGTCTCGCTATTCCATAGTCGCAGAGTGTGATCATAAGACCATGACAGCAGATGATTATCTGACAGAACTAGTGCACCATTTACTGCATTAATATGCCCTTCCAGCACGGCTAAAGTGGTTCCCATCTCTAAATCCCATAAACGCAGGGTCTTGTCACTCGACCACGAAAGTAGTTGCCGATTAGGCAGAACCAATGCACCTTTTACACTTGAAGCGTGGCCATTCATGACCAACAATATTACGCCGGCTGATCCATCCCATAAACGTATGGTGCCGTCATCTGACCAGGACACTAGTCGGCCATCCTGCAACATTAGCACTCCATTAATTTTCTTGGAGTGCCCTTCATCACCTGACCACGACAATATTCTCCCGTCGGTTAGTACTTGAACCCCTCTAATTCGTAATGAATGACCTTCAAGAACCAACAAACACGGATTAGGCACATACTGTTCAGGCCGCGTAGAACATTTAATCCATTGCCAGTCACACTTCGCCTGCTCAATGAAGTCCTCCGCCGCCTGAGTAACCGGAGAGTCATCCGCATGCTCCATCGCTAACTGAAGCAGAATCTTGTGTGCAGGCCAAGCGTCATTTCCTCTGCGGAGGATGTGCCCTTTGGTGCGAATGAACTCCTCCCAAATAGAAAAATTGTACGTCAGCGGCTTCCCCGAAGTTCTTATTGCATCAACCAGTCGCTGATAGTCCTCACGGAAATCTTCGAAGCGGTTAGCTTCGCATTTTGCCATCGCAAAGTCGAAGTTCGTCAGCAAAGCCTCTGCACGCTGGAGTTCACCTGCCTCGATCAACTGCCATGGCTCCTCCATCAACCTACGCAAATTGGGAACTCTATCTGTTCCGTCCCCAACGTATAACGCCTGCCGCCCGAAGTAGCCAGCAAGGCTTAAATGAACCAGATGTGCATCGTCGGCGAGACTGACCTTGGCAACTTCCTCACCTATTACCCGATGAAAAAACCGGTGCAACAGAACCCCATCGATGGATTGTGCAATTAAGTAGGGCGCGAGGTCGAAGTAAATCCGCGACCAGATCACCGGTGGAAGTGAATTGACCGCTGGTTGATCCGGGTTCTTGCGACGATCAAATTCCGCTCGTGCATCCGAGTCGTGCCACAGCAGATCGCGCATTTCCTCATCAGACACACCAAAACGGGAAGCTGTAAGGTAGTCCATTGTCCGATCCGCAATGCGCTCACCATGTCTGGCATGCAAATGCCGCACGATATAACCAACCATCCCCTCCATCGATCTAGGGAGTGATTCAGCCTCGTACCACGAAGGCCAGCGCCTGACGATGCTGGTAGCAAGTACGAGGTAGAGGGGTCGACCGACACAGTCAAACGAGTCAAGAACTAATTGACGTTGCCTAGAAGTAAGGCACCGCTTTTGGTGAGGTCCAATTTCCTCACCCTCCAGTAGTAAGGCATCGAGAAGTTGGCCGCCTTCTTCGCGGGTAAACAGGGGTAAGGGCTGCAACAGGGCTTCGGGAAATCGTCGCATCGCGGCATTCTTGACATTTCCATCCAGTACCGACAGAACAACTGCTACATGAGGCGGTAATTCACGCGGCAGCCATTGATGATGACGTGCCTCAAAATTGGCGTTGAACTGGTCGAGCGCGTCCAAAAAAAATAACAAAGGTTTATCCTTTGACGCCCAGACCAGCCGCCTAGGCAGTTCGTCGATCAGGATCTTGAGACTTCCTTCCGGTATAGCTTCCGGCTGACCATAGTGTCGGGCGATTTGCCTCAGCAAATCCTCGAGGAACTGGTACAGATCGACGGAACGTGGCGAGGCACCGATGAAACGAAGAATCACGATAGCATCGGGGTTGCGAACTTTGATTTCCGCGACAGCCTTTGCCATGAACGCCGACTTACCCACTCCTCCGGAACCATGAACAATCAACGGCGGGCTACCTTTGGTTTCCTCGACATTGTCGTTTACCAGTTTTTCACTGCTCGCTCCTTCGTGCGCTGGTCCCAGTACACGCCCAACCCAGTCCACTACTTCCGCCAGTTCTAAGTCACGCCCCATGAACGACCCTGACATTTCAGTGGCAAATACGGCGTGATGATCAATTTCCTGATCCAGAGCGTCACCCACCAACGTCGCTAGTTCGCAGTCGATCAGATCACGCAATGAACGTTCTATGTCGTTACACAGATTACCGATGTGACTGGTGCTAATGGGGTTCCCAGTTTTTCCTGTCCATCGGCACTGGTAGTTAAAACAATGTTCAGGAGGAATTTTTTCGCCGATTTCTTTGCGCAGTTCAGCCCTCAGTGTTGCCGCCCCAGTGTCAAACTTGTCATTCGCTAGGTCGGTGAATCGGCTAGCAGGGCCACGCTCAGGATTCAGTCCTTCAATATCGCGGAAGATAGTAAATACGTGATCTCTAGCGTCCTCAACTGCAAGTGCGCCATGCACGATCTCAAGATGGGTAGCTGAAAGGAAGTAACGCTCCCGCCGTTCCGGCGTGATGCCAAACACTTCAACCGCTGCTCTCAGGACCGAAATTAGCTTCGACTCGACCACCGACCACACTCTTCCCGATTGATGATCAGCGTCCCTTGATTGAAGTCGATAATGGGGTGGCACGGCATTGTCGTCAATACGATACCAGCGATTCAGCAGTGCCTTGGAGTCGTTGTCCTTGTCAAGGCTAGTCAAAATCAGCTCGAAATCTTCATTTGGGATTTCAGTAGGTAATGGCCGCCAGCCATAGCGGTCGCCAATGAGCATAAGGAAGTTCGGTTTGGGTGACAACTTCTGGCAGTGGGCGACCTCATCGAGACAGATACGAAGCGTTTCATGTGACAACCCATCGGCTTCGCTGATGCCCCAACGAAGGTCGACCATTTCAAACGCGGCCCCACGGGCCTTGCAGTAATTCTCAAGGACGGGCCAAACTCTTAAGCGAAGGGCTTCCCGCTCGGCTTGGAAGTCTCCGAACGTTGAGCTAAGGAATATTCGAAATACCGTCGATCTCATTGTTTACTTTTACATCCTCGAGTCCAAGAGAGTATTGCTGGCATTCAACTCAAAATCAGTTCATGACTGCACCCCTGCCATAAGCACACTGTCAGACTCAAATTATGGGTGCGCAGCATCTATCCCTCGTAGAAATAACGCAATGCAATGACTGATTGCATCACCACAACTGAACAATTTACGGGAACTCCAATAATGCCATTACTCATAGATACCTATTCATTAAGCTTCATATTCGACACAACATGATTTAGCAGAGTGCTAAGCACATCACGATACTACCAATCCAAACTTAACATATTGAAAGTGTGCTTGAATGAGTAGATATGCCAGTCACATCTATCGTTGACTGAACGACGGCGGAGACGATCTGCTCTGATGTGTAACCCATATTGGCCGACAGAAAATCGGCGATTTCTGCTGCTATCAGGGGGGCTGCCATTGAGGTCCCCGCCCAGCTTTGAACCAGGTTAAATAGTGTGTAGCCAGTAATGGCATTACCTGGGGCATCCACAAAATTGAATGGCGTGTCTGAGCCGGCGCGATTGCTAAAGTTTGTCATCATTGTAGTGGAACTGTTTGAGCTGCCACTAAGCGCACCCACTGCAATGCAATCTCGTATCACTGTAGAGTAACCGGCTGGGTATGCTGGCGTAGCCTGTCCATTATTACCGGCAGCCATGACACAAATAACACCATGAGCTGCTGCGTTCTGGACTGCCGCCTGAACAGGACTTTCTGTTGTTGTCCCACCAAAAGACATGTTGATGACAGTGTTCTACTCGGATTAGGTGTAATACACCACCTTATCGTTCAAAGTAACGAACTCCCCGCAACGGTCTTCGAGCGACGCCTGAATAGCTTTAGGAAAGGATGTGCTCGGAACTTAAAACCTCTCGGCAACATAATCTCTAATTTCCCTAAATTTATCCAAGTCTAATGTTTCACTAGACTTTTTTATGATGCCACTTAAAAACTCATCGAACAATTGGCTAACCTGTGGCAGTGAATCGTTCAAACGATGGTCACCGTCGATCAAATGCAGATCAGAGTGAAATTTACTGGCGAACTTTATCCCATGCTCTGGACTTACAACCTCATCACGCCAACCAAATACTATAGCCGTTGAACCGGCAAAAGGCTCAGGGTCCTGTATAGCGTAGCCCGGCAGATAAAATGCTGGTGCCAGAAGGAATAATCCCGCAGGTTGAAGCTGCCGAGAAGCTACCGTCGAAACGTACCCACCCATGCTCGACCCCACCAGAATCAGGCATTCATGTTCTGGCAGTTGTAAACTTAGCAAACGCGCTACACGTTCATCCGGATCTGCCAGGTCGCTATAGTCGGGACTGAGCACCTCTGCACAAAACTTCTTTGCAATTTCAGAAAGACATTTGATCTTGCTTCCCCATGGACCGGATTCTTTACCGTGGGAGAATATTACAAGTGGTTTCATTGGATACTCAGTAATCAGCAGTTAATGTGTAAGTGTATCCGTATAGGGATGTTCGCAAATGATTAGAGTTTTAATGTTATTGCGCGTATTGTTGCATCATCTGGAATAGAAATACTGCCTACACCCATCAATAGGTGGGCCACAAACAGGGCTAACCCCTTTGAGCTCCATCCAAGACTTTAAACATCTTGGTGCAACACCCATTTGCCTCCCAAGCTCAGCCCCAGAAACATATTTTCTTCTAAAGAAACTGATTGTTTCTGGATACACGCCATGACTCCCAGAGCGTTTCCCATGAAATGGAACCGATAGTAGCAACCCCTTTCGAATCAAATGATAGGCAACCTCTTGCTTGACCCCAAGCTGCGCTGCCGCTTCAGGAATGGTTAGAAGTGCATCAACATTTTCCACAAGCCTGACAATATCAGGCTTACGCAACATCTCAGGGCGACTTCTCAGATCATTTATTTCCTCCTTGGAAAACTTCCAGATCGTGCGGCCATCTACAGTTGGGCCTGAGACCGCTGTAATTACTTTTACTTGGAGTAGGGCGCCAAACCGTTTCTTACTGAGAGATAGAATCTGCCTAGCATCTTCAAATCCAATCCAATCAGTATTCTTAGTCATATGCCATTTCAAACTTTCCGCTTCAATAGAAATTACAGACCTCCCTTTAGGAGTCGCCCTGTGAGCACCCTTTAGATCACCAGATTGGAACAAACCACGAACCTTCTGACGGGAAATTTTCAGCGTTTTGGCTGCAACCAGCAGTGGCACCATGCTCTGATCCCTCACAATACTCTCAGAAAACCTGCTGTGCCTCCGATTAAATACCCCGCGCCAATGCCGTTGCACAAACTCTTCGAATGCCTGATGCAAAAATCCAAACTGCTCCCCGGCAAAATTACGGTACAGCGCATGATAAAAATGACCATATCGACTTTGAAGGCTGTTATCGGCCACAATCCTGGAATCATCGAAACCGCCAGCGCAATAAAGGAACTGATGAAAATTGTGCGGCCAATCAGATAAGAGCTCTCCCGCCGCCTGAACCAGCGGCCTCACCACGTCCATCCTAGATATCCCGGTTGTTTTAAGAGGCCGAGAATGACCCTGATTGGTCGCATACGCTCCAAGGAACCAGATGATCGACATGTACAGATGAAGATTGATGCCTTCCATCAAGCTTGCAGGTCTATCTTCAGTACGCTCAATACCATTCAACAAGCGGCATTGTTGTGCAGAGAGGCTATATTCCTCTGGGCTGCATAATTCTGTTTTCAACTCAGCCAAACTTTGGCCACAGGCACATTCCATAAAATTCTTGCGATGCCAAGAAATATCCTTGCCACAGCTTGTGCATGTGTCCACCAGACGAATTTGATGCTCAGGGCATGCTACGACAAGGGCAAGCTCCCAGTGCGCCTGCCACGCCTTTTTTTGCTGCAAGCAAAGCGGGCAACAACGAGATTTGAATGTATTCCAGAATCTTTCAGGCAAACCACGTTCATTCTTCAATGCCGTGTGATACCCATCAGCTTTTGGAATCAACCCTGCAAGGTTTTGTAGATCCGTGTTTGTGCGACCCATCCAGGCCAGGAACTCATCAGTACTCCCAGCAGATACTTCGCCATTTCCAACCTGGAATAACTGTTTTAGCCCAGCTATTCCATTTTCACTTGCCAGGCGAAACAGATAACCACGGAAGCTTTCAGCCATTATTGGCAATGGTCTAATTAGAAGCAT
>CAIJXJ010000041.1 GCA_903824575.1 uncultured Methylobacillus sp. | reverse complement strand
GTTTATGCCTGGCGGCCATAGCGAGTTGGAACCACCCCTTCCCATTTCGAACAGGACCGTGAAACGACTCCGCGCCGATGATAGTATGCTCTTCGCATGCGAAAGTAGGTCACTGCCAGGCTCCTTATATTGCAAAAGCCCTCCTTGCGAGGGCTTTTGCATTGAAAGCAACAAATATTGATGTAAAGGGCTTGTCCAGTCGTAGCCATTGCAGGCCACTGCCGGACTCCTTAAAATTAAACCGCTAATCACGGTTTGTTAAAAGCCCTCCACGTGAGGGCTTTTTGCTTTTAAGTATCAATTCGTTGCATTGGTTGATATAATGCTTTTTTTGATGGGCTTCGGGCCCATTTTTTGTTTTTGGAAGTCAGGAAATGCAGGATTTACATGGATTGCTGGAGCAAGCGGTCAACGGAATAGGTTATGAGTTGGTCGATCTTGAGATGTCCAATCGGGGAAAGTTGCTTCGATTGTTCATCGACAAACCGGGTGGCATCAATATAGATGACTGCGCCCTGGTGAGCGAGCAGGTTTCAAACTTATTGACGGTCGAGCACGCCGTAGATTATGACCGACTGGAAGTGTCATCTCCGGGGCTTGATCGTGTGTTGAAAAAGGAAGTTGATTTTGAACGCTTTGCAGGAAATAAGGTGCAGCTGAAATTACGTGTTCCGGTTGAAAGTAGAAAGAACTTTACGGGAATTTTGCGTGGAATTGAGCAGGGATTGGTGCGCATCGAGACTGAAACGGGCGAGATGAATTTCGCATTAAGTAATATTGATAAAGCACGTTTGAGTCCTGAATTTTAGGCGGAGGTAGAACATGAGTCGCGAAATACTATTGCTGGTTGATGCACTGGCACACGAGAAGAGTGTGGATAAGGCGGTTATTTTTACCGCCCTTGAATTGGCCTTGGCATCTGCCACCAAGAAGCGCTTCCAGGATGATGCTGATGTGCGCGTCGAAATCGACAAAAGTACCGGTGAGTACCAGTCTTTCCGTCGCTGGCTGGTGGTGGCAGATGAACTGCTTGAAAATCCGGCTGCGCAGATTATCTTGAGCGAGGCTCAGGCGCGGGATGAGAATCTCAAGGATGGCGACATCATAGAAGAGCAACTGGAGTCGGTCGAGTTTGGTCGGATCGGCGCACAGGCAGCCAAGCAAGTCATCTTGCAGAAGGTGCGTGAGGCTGAGCGCGAACAGATTTTGAATGACTTCCTGGATCGCGGAGAGCATCTCGTGACCGGGATGATCAAACGTATGGAAAAAGGCAACGGCATTATCGAAATTGGCCGGATCGAGGCCTTGTTGCCGCGTGAACAGATGATCCCCAAGGAAAATCTGCGAGTGGGGGACCGTGTGCGTGCCTATTTGATGCGCGTTGAGCGTGGCGGTCGTGGTCCACAATTGATATTGTCACGTATTGCACCAGAATTCCTGATCAAACTGTTTGAACTTGAAGTGCCCGAAATTGAAGAGGGCCTGCTGGAAATAAAGTCGGCCGCACGCGATCCAGGCTTGCGTTCAAAGATTGCAGTGAAATCCAACGACCAGCGGCTTGATCCGGTTGGAACCTGCGTCGGCATGCGAGGTTCTCGTGTACAAGCTGTGACTGGTGAGTTGGCAGGTGAACGTGTCGATATCGTCTTGTGGTCGATGGAGCCGGCGCAATTTGTCATCAACGCGATGTCGCCAGCCGAAGTGTCCAGCATCGTGGTGGACGAAGATGCACACAGCATGGATGTCGTGGTTGATGAGGATCAGTTGGCGCAGGCCATAGGCAAAGGCGGTCAGAACGTCCGTCTCGCCTCTGAATTGACGGGTTGGTCCCTCAATATTATGACTGAAGAAGAGTCAGAACAGAAGCACGAGGCCGAATATTCCAAGACGCGTCAGCTTTTCATTGATTATCTGGATGTGGATGAAGAAGTTGCTGATATTTTGGTGCAGGAAGGTTTCGGATCGCTAGAAGAAATTGCTTATGTGCCAATTTCCGAGATGGCAGATATTGATGCGCTGGATGAAGATACCATCAACGAATTGCGTAAGCGTGCACGAGACGCCCTGCTGACGCAGGCGATTGCCAAGGAAGAAAAAGTGGAAGAAGCTTCCGAGGAATTGTTGGCGATGGAAGGGATGGACGCCGACACGGCGCATGCTCTGGCGGCCAAGGGTGTATCTACGGTTGAAGACCTTGCCGACTTGGCAGTAGATGATCTGGTGGAGTTGTCCGGGATCGATGCCGAGCGCGCAAAACAACTGATCATGACGGCGCGTGCGCCTTGGTTTGCCTGATTCAGGTCAAGCCAAAAATAGGACTGGAGATCGGTATGGGAATTTCAAGCGTGACACAATTTGCCGGAGAGCTTGGTCTGCAGCCAGAGCTGCTGGTAGAGCAATTGAAGGCGGCCGGTGTTAACAAAGCTTCACCGGATGACAAGCTTACCGAGCAGGATAAAACCGCTCTGCTGGACTATCTGCGCAAGGGACACGGCACGGAAGCGCCAAAAAACAAGATCACCTTGATGCGCAAGCAGGTCACCGAGATCAAAAAATCTGACAGTAGCGGTAAGGCGCGCACCATTCAAGTGGAAGTGCGAAAGAAGCGCGTGCTGATCAAGCAGGATTTGCCGACCGCAGAGCCGATTGTCATCGTCAAGCTTGAACCCGAGGTCGAGTTTCCGGCAGCAATCGAGGCCGTGGTTCAGCCTGAGCCGGTGTTTGTCGAGCCTGCACCGGTGGAGCCTGAGATTGTCGCACCAGTCATTGAGAAGATCGCCGAAGTTCCTGTTGTTGCGGCAGTGAAGCCTGCCCCGGTCGAGCCGGCCAAGGCAAGGCAGGGTGTGCTGGGAGCGGACCAGATTGCGTTGCGTGAACACGAAGCCAGGCGGCATGCTGAACTGATCGCATTGCAAAGCGCTGATCAGCTGAAGAAGCAACAGTTTGTACAGCGCAAGCAATTGGAAGAGGAGGCAGCGCGGCTGGCGACTATTGCTGCCGCAGCCGTTCCTGCTCCTGGCGTGGTCGCAGCAGCGAGCTTGAGCGAGGGCACATTGCATAAGCCCGTCGCCAAGGAAAAAGTCAAGGGCGAAGACAAGCCAAGCAAGAAAACCAAGGGGGCTAGCGAGTGGGCCGGTGGGGATAAGAAACGCGGCGGAGTCAAGTCACGGGGTGATGTCGGTATCGGCCAGGGCTGGCGTGATAGCCGGGGTAAATCCAAGTCTCACCGTGGGGACGCCGATCAGAAAAATGCATTTTCCGCACCGACAGAACCCGTCGTACGTGAGGTGCTTGTGCCGGAAACGATTTCCGTTGCTGATCTGGCACACAAGATGTCGGTCAAGGCTGCTGAAGTCATCAAGGCGCTGATGAAAATGGGCATGATGGTGACCATTAATCAGGTCCTGGATCAGGAGACCGCTCTTATCTTGGTTGAAGAAATGGGCCATGTTGCCAAGGCCGCTGAAGCCAATGACCCGGATGCATTCCTGGAAGAAGACGAGCATGTGGAAGCAATTCTGGAGGCGCGTCCTCCCGTCGTTACTGTAATGGGTCACGTTGACCATGGTAAGACCTCATTGCTGGATTATATTCGACGTACCCGTGTGGCTTCCGGCGAAGCCGGCGGCATAACCCAGCATATTGGTGCCTACCACGTAGAAACTGAGCGTGGTATGGTGACCTTCCTCGATACCCCTGGCCATGAAGCTTTTACCGCCATGCGTGCACGCGGAGCCAAGGCCACCGACGTAGTGATTCTGGTCGTGGCGGCCGACGATGGCGTGATGCCACAAACCATAGAAGCGGTGCATCATGCCAAGGCGGCAAACGTGCCATTGGTAGTGGCGATCAACAAGATCGACAAGCCTGATGCCAGCGCCGAACGTGTCAAGCAGGAACTCGTAACGCAAGGCGTCGTGCCCGAAGACTGGGGCGGTGACACCATGTTCATCGAGGTGTCCGCCAAGACCGGTCAGGGCATCGATGCCTTGTTGGAAGCAGTATTGCTGCAAGCCGAGGTTCTGGAGTTGCAGGCGCCAAAGAATACACCAGCCAAAGGTATCGTGATCGAAGGCCGCCTCGACAAGGGGCGCGGACCGGTCGCGACAATTCTGGTCCAATCCGGAACACTAAAGCGTGGCGACATGCTGCTTGCGGGCAGTGTTTTTGGTCGCGTACGTGCGATGTTGGACGAGACTGGTCGCGACGTGCGCGAGGCCGGACCGTCCATTCCGGTGGAAATTCAAGGCCTGTCTGATGTGCCCAAGGCCGGTGAGGAAACCATCGTGCTCAATGACGAGCGCAAGGCGCGTGAAATTGCCCTGTTTCGTCAAGGCAAATTCCGTGACGTCAAGCTTGCCAAACAACAGGCAGCCAAGTTGGAAAATATGTTTGAACAGATGGCGGAGGGCGAGGTCAAGAGCCTGGCGCTCATCATCAAGTCGGACGTGCAGGGCTCCAACGAGGCGCTTGCCACTTCATTGCAAAAGCTGTCGACCGACGAAGTCAAGGTCAACATTCTGCATACCGGAGTTGGTGCCATTAGCGAGTCAGACGTCAATCTGGCGGCGGCATCCAAAGCGGTAGTCATCGGCTTTAATGTGCGTGCCGATGCGGGTTCACGTAAGCTTGCCGAGTCGGTGGGCGTGGATATACGCTACTACAACATCATTTATGAAGCCGTGGATGAGGTTAAGGCTGCTCTGGGCGGCATGCTGTCGCCGGAGAAGAAGGAAAGCATCATCGGCCTGGTGGAGATTCGCGAGGTGTATCGCATTTCCAAGGTTGGTGCAGTTGCTGGTTGCTATGTACTCGATGGCATCATCAAACGCGGCTCCTCGGTGCGCGTGTTGCGCGACAACGTGGTGTTGCATCAGGGAGAGCTGGATTCCCTCAAGCGCTTCAAAGATGATGTGCGCGAGGTCAAGACCGGCTTCGAGTGTGGCCTGTCGCTCAAGAACTTCAACGATATTGAAGTGGGTGATCGTCTGGAAGTATTTGAAGTCGTGGAAGTTGCGCGTACGCTCTAATGGCCAAGTTATTTGCCCGCAGCCAGCGCGTCGCAGAGCAGATTCAGCGCGAGTTGGCCGATCTGCTGCAATTCGAGGTCAAGGATCCGCGTGTGTCCATGGTCACCATCACCGAAGTTGAGGTGACGGGCGACTTGGCGCATGCCAAGGTCTATTTCAGCGCGGCCGAAAATCCACCCGAGTTGCTTCAAGGTCTGGAAAAGGCATCCGGATTCCTGCGTACTGCGCTGTCGGCACGCATGCTGTTGCGCACCGTGCCACAGTTGCACTTTGTCTATGATGCCTCCATCGAGCGAGGCATGCATCTGTCGCGCCTGATCGATGATGCGGTGGCGCAGGACAAAACCAATCCAAAGGACTGATTGCACGTGCAATTCAAACGCATCAAGCGGCGCGTGGATGGCGTCCTGCTCCTGGATAAACCTGTCGGCCTCAGTTCCAATCAAGCGTTGCAGCAAGTCAAGCGGCTCTATCAGGCCGCCAAGGCTGGACATACCGGCACCCTGGACCCTTTCGCTACCGGTTTGCTGCCCATTTGCCTGGGAGAGTCCACCAAGTTTTCTCACTTTTTGCTGGACGCCGACAAGACTTACCGCGCAACGCTGCATTTAGGAAATACCACCACCACCGGTGATACCGAGGGTGAAATTGTCAGCACGCATGAAGTTAATGTTGATCAAGATTCCGTCCAGCATGTGGTGCGTCAGTTCACGGGCGAAATAACTCAGATCCCTCCCATGTATTCGGCACTCAAGCATCAGGGTCGTGCGTTGTACGAATATGCACGCGCCGGGGTGGAGATCGAGCGGCAAGCACGTGCTGTGACCATCTATAGCCTGACGCTGGATGAGTTAGAGGGGGCCCGTGCCATCATCACGGTGAGGTGTAGCAAAGGCACTTATATTCGAACGTTGGCTGAAGACATGGGCAATGTTCTTGGTTGCGGTGCTTATCTGACACAATTGCGGCGACTGGGAACCGGGGGGTTTTATCTGGAACAGGCCGTGACCATGGATCAACTGGAGGCCATGACAATAGAGCAACGCGATGCATGTTTGTTGCCCCCGGACGTTCTGGTGCAACAATTCCCCGCGATCACGCTGGATGCAGATAGTGTGCATTACCTGTGCCAGGGACAGGCCGTTTGGAAATCTGGCGCAATTCCTGCGGGACATTTGCGTCTGTACGCAGAGCCAAACCGTTTTCTGGGGCTTGGAGAACAGGACGCAGACGGAAAGATCGCTCCTCGCCGTCTGGTCGTGAATTGAACCCGGCAGTTGCTGGCAAGGGCTAAATTAGGTTTTTCTGCCGCCTCACGATCAGTTATAATCGCGGACCTTTTCTATTGATTTCAAAGGAGGTATTTGAACATGCCTATTTATGGATACCATTGCGCCAGCTGTGATTGCAGTCGAGACGTGCTACAGAAAATGAGTGATCCTTTGCTCACAACCTGCCCCGAATGCGGCAAGGAGACGTTCTCCAAACAGTTGTCAGCCCCTGGCTTCCAGCTCAAGGGCAGCGGTTGGTATGCTAGCGACTTCAAGGGCGGCGCTAAGCCCAAGACGGATGACGTCTCAAGCGCTGACAGCGCACCGGCGGTCACACCTTGTGGCGGTAGTTGCGCCTGCCATTGAGCCGCTAATGTTCAAACGCTACCTTATTACCGGCCTCTTGGTGCTGGTGCCGCTGGTCATCACCATCTGGGTGATAAAGACGCTGCTTGGCATGATGGATCAGAGCCTGCTGCTGCTGCCGCCCGACTGGCGGCCGGAAGCACGTCTCGGCTACTATGTGCCGGGCATTGGCGCATTGCTGACGGTGCTGATCGTGCTGGTGACAGGAGTTATCGCCACCAACTTCTTTGGCAAGCGCATTCTGCTGTTCTGGGAAGGGATGCTGGCACGAGTGCCGGTAGTGAAATCCATCTATTACAGCGTCAAACAGGTAAGTGACACCCTATTCTCGGATTCCGGCCAGGCCTTTCGTAAGGCCCTGTTGGTGCAATACCCGCGCAAGGGTTGCTGGACTATCGCCTTCCAGACTGGGCACCCTGGCGGTGATGTGGCGCGTCATCTACCAGGAACTCACGTCAGCGTCTATGTGCCGACCACGCCGAACCCGACCTCCGGCTTTTTCCTGATGATGCCGGTAGATGAAACCGTAGAGCTCGACATGAGCGTGGACGATGCGCTGAAATATATCATCTCCATGGGTGTCGTTGTGCCTGCGGACAAATTTACGCCGGCAGATACCTACGCCGGCGACTGATACTCCCTTCAACTTATTAATAAGACCCGATTCATTATGCGTACACATTACTGCGGCGAACTCAACAGCCAACATATCGGCCAGATCGTAACCCTGTGCGGCTGGGCTCACCGTCGACGCGACCACGGCGGCGTCATCTTCATCGACCTGCGCGACCGTACCGGTATTTCGCAGATTGTCATCGATCCCGATACCCAGGCCGCCTTTGCTCTGGCTGAAACCGTGCGTAACGAGTTCGTCCTCAAGATTACTTGTCGCGTGCGTCCGCGTCCGGACGGCACCATCAATCGCAATATCCCGACCGGCGAAGTTGAAATGCTGGCGTCCGAAATCGAGATTCTGAATCCGTCCTTGACTCCGCCATTCATGCTGGACGACGACAATCTGTCTGAAACGGTGCGTCTGGAACATCGTTATCTGGATCTGCGTCGTCCCGCCATGCAGAGGAACATGATGCTGCGCTATCGTGTGTCCAAGACCTTGCGTGATGCGCTGGATGCAGCCGGTTTCATCGAAGTTGAAACGCCGATGCTGACGCGCTCGACGCCCGAAGGCGCACGCGATTACTTGGTGCCCTCACGCGTGCATCATGGCCAGTTCTTCGCCCTGCCACAGTCGCCGCAACTGTTCAAGCAACTGTTGATGGTGGCTGGTTTCGACAAGTATTTCCAGATTACCAAATGTTTCCGCGACGAAGACCTGCGCGCCGATCGTCAGCCCGAATTCACCCAGGTCGATATCGAGACCTCGTTCCTTTCCGAACACCAGATCATGGATATCGTCGAGGCAATGATCCGCAACATGTACAAGACGGTGCAGAATGTTGACTTGCCCAACCCGTTCCCGCGTATGACGTTTAGTGATGCCATGAATAACTATGGCTCCGATAAGCCTGACATGCGCGTGTTGCTTGAAATAACCGAACTGTCCGACATCATGAAGGATGTCGACTTCAAGGTGTTCTCGGGTGCCGCTAACATGACGGGTGGTCGTGTTGCGGCACTGCGCGTGCCGGGTGGCGCTGCATTGAGCCGCGGTGAGATCGATGCCTATACCGACTTCGTCAAGATCTATGGCGCCAAGGGACTGGCCTACATCAAGATCAACGATATCACTCAGCTCAATGAGACCGGGTTGCAGAGCCCGATCGTCAAGAATATCCATGTGGCAGCCCTGACCGCCGTGATTGAGCGTACCGGCGCGCAAAATGGAGACCTGGTGTTCTTCGGTGCAGACAAGGCAAAAATCGTCAACGAGGCTCTGGGTGCGTTGCGGGCCAAGGTTGGTCACGAGAAAGGCCACGTCGACGGCCGTGCCTGGGCGCCGTTGTGGGTAGTCGATTTTCCCATGTTCGAACATGACGAAGAGGCCGATCGCTGGGTCGCGCTGCACCACCCGTTCACGGCACCCAAGGATGGTCACGAAGACTTCCTCGCTACAGATCCTGGCGCATGCTTGTCAAAGGCCTACGACATGGTCATCAATGGTTGGGAAGTAGGTGGCGGTTCAGTGCGTATTCACCAACAGGAGGTCCAGTCCAAGGTGTTCGATGCCCTCAAGATCAGCCGTGAGGAAGCGCAGGAGAAATTCGGTTTCCTGCTTGATGCCCTGCAATACGGCGCGCCGCCGCACGGAGGTCTTGCCTTCGGCCTTGATCGTCTGGTGACCTTGATGGTGGGTGCGGAATCGATCCGTGACGTCATCGCCTTCCCCAAGACCCAGCGCGCGCAATGTCTGATGACCCATGCACCGAACGCAGTCGACGAGAAGCAGTTGCGCGAATTGCACATCCGGGTGCGGAACCAGGATGTCGTTGGCGCAAAATAAGCGTGCTGGCGCATACATTGCGGTGAGCCATGCCAACAGTGTTAAGAGTAGGCGCTTAGCGCTTTTCTTCCATGCTAACGCATAGCAATGGGCCCTCTCACGTTCATGTCCAGTCTGGCCGTTGTTTGCAAAGTTCTGGATACAAGCTGTTGTGTAGATAAATAGCGGTTAAATAAGTAGGGCGCATTGCCGAAAGCGTCAAGCGCCGTATGGTAAATTCTCTTCCTTCCGGCGCAATGCGCTACGCTTATTGACGCCCTACTTTGGATCGAGGATGTTGTGAATTTTAAGGGGCTCTGAGATGGCTATTCCGGATTTTCAAAGCATCATGCTGCCACTTTTGCGGCTAGCAAAAGATGGCCGCTACTTATCAAGAAGATCGATTTCGATTACTTTATGGAACAGTAGGGATTGAGTTTTATGATTTTAAGCTATATTCTGTCCAGACTAGACAGAATGGCAGGTAGCTCATGAATCCCTCCTGGCAATTACAAGAAGCAAAAAACCGTTTCAGCGAAGTGGTGGACCGGGCCTTGGCCCACGGTCCGCAGACGGTGACGCGCCATGGGCGCGAGGTGGTGGTGGTGCTTTCCATTGAAGAATACATGCGCATGAAGCAGCCGCAGAAAAATATCGTCGAAGCGCTGATGCAAATTCCAGAGGAATATCGAGTTGATTTGGATATTTCGAGAGCACCCGATTATGGCCGGGACATTGAGCTATGAACCTGTTGCTGGATACCTGCGTGCTTTCCGAAATGGTCAAGCCCAAGCCGGACGGACGGGTCGTCGCATGGCTTGCCGCTCAACGCCCGGATGCGCTGTATATTTCGACATTGACGTTGGGAGAGTTGCAAAAAGGGATCGCAAAGCTGGAGCCATGCATACGCAATACCTATCTGGAAACATTTCTCCATACAGACATTCAGGAAGGGTTTACAGAAAGGACTCTAAGTGTTGACACGGGAGTTGCGCTAGCGTGGGGAAGCCTTGTTGCCCAGTCGGAGCAGGCAGGTCAGCGTATGCCTTATGTAGACAGTCTGATTGCCGCTACTGCCCTGTTTCACGGCATGACTCTAGTCACACGCAACATACGTGACATGGAAGCCAGCGGTGTGGCGTTGTTCAATCCCTGGAGTGACTAAAATCGGCATTGCGCAATACAAGACGCCAATTTCTGTGCTGGTGCTGATCCATACACCGGACTTGCAGGTGCTGCTGCTGGACCGTGCTGACAAGCCCGGCTTTTGGCAGTCGGTGACGGGCAGTATTGAGGGCGATGAGACCTTGCGGGAAACGGCGATACGCGAGGTGGGAGAAGAGACTGGATTGATGGCCTCGCGTTATAATCTTGTCGACTGGGAGAGGTCTCATGTTTATGAGATCTACCTGCACTGGCGTGATCGATACGCACCGGGGATCACGCAGAATGTCGAGCATTTGTTTGGTCTCGAGTTACCGCAAACCTTGCCGGTTATCCTCAGTCCGCGTGAACACTTGCGCTATGAGTGGGTGGATTGGCGCGTAGCGGCACAGAGGGTTTTCTCGTGGACCAATGTCGAGGCCTTGAAAGTTCTTGGCCAGAAATACGGGCAAATACTTTAAAAAGCAATTGAACCAAGGGGATCACGGGGGATTTCAATCATTATTGAGCGTGCCATGCCTGGCCGCCGAAAGCGCTTTGCTTACTATTTAATTCCCGGTATTTCCCTGGTTCAAAATCGTTTTTAAATTTAAGGTTGATATTTTTCCACTGATCACACATATTAAAGCCATGACACAGACTGCCACTATCAAATTTGAAAAATATCAGGCTGCGACTGATGCCGACCTGCAGGCCCGCATCATCGCCGCCAAGGCTGAATTAGGGTCGCGCCTGGTGATCTTGGGCCACCATTATCAGCAGGAGGGCGTGTATCGCCATGCCGATTTCACCGGCGACTCACTCAAGCTGTCGCGCGCAGCAGCGGCGTCCAATGCAGAGTTCATCGTGTTCCTGGGCGTGCATTTCATGGCGGAGGTTGCGGATATCCTGTCCCGGCCAGATCAGGTCGCCATCCTGCCTGACATGGCGGCAGGTTGCTCCATGGCTGATATGGCCAATCTGGCAAAGGTCGAGCGTTGCCGGCGCGAACTGGCTGCACACTATGATTTCGATACCGTGTTTACCCCGGTGACTTACATCAATTCGGCGGCTGATCTAAAGGCCTTCTGCGGCGAGCATGGTGGCATTGTCTGTACTTCCAGCAATGCTGGTCGCATCGCTGAATGGGCGTTTTCCCAGCGCGAAAAGATCCTGTTCTTCCCGGATCAGCACTTGGGACGCTGGACCGGACACAAGATGGGTATTCCGCTGGAGCAGATGGTGGTGTGGGACCCTGACATGCCGCTGGGTGGCTTGACGAAACAACAGATTGACGACGCGAAAATCCTGCTATGGAAAGGCCATTGCTCGGTACACCAGATGTTCCGCGGTTCGGACATCACCAAGTTCAGAGCTGAAAATCCGGAGGGCCGCGTCATCGCGCACCCGGAATGCAATTTTGAAGTGTGCAGCCTGTCGGACGAGGTGGGCTCCACCGAAACCATCCTCAAGACCGTCAGTGCATCGCCCCCCGGCAGCCACTGGCTGGTGGGAACTGAACTGAATCTGGTCAATCGCCTGGCCGAGCAGATGAAACCGGAAGGCAAGAGCGTACAATTCATGTCTTCCATCGTCTGCGAATGCTCTACCATGGCCCGTATTGATCCACAGCACCTGGCCTGGACGCTGGAAAACCTGGTGGAGGGAAACATGGTTAACCGCGTGCACGTATCACCGCAGGAAACGACGATGGCCAAGCTGGCGCTGGATCGCATGCTCGAAAACTCTTGAAATAGATTCCTGGCGTGCAACGTACTCTTCGCATCGCTACCTTCAACATCCACAAGGGCGTCACCAGCTTCAATGCGCGCTTGGTGGTGCATGAGCAACGTGAGCTGATCCGGCGATTGCAGGCCGACATTGTGTTTCTGCAGGAAGTACGCGGTGCATACCTGCATCATCAGCGCCGCTTTTCCGGCTGGCCAAGCGAGTCCCAGCAAGAATTCCTGGCTGAATCCAATTGGGCCGATTTTGCCTACGGCAAAAATGCCGTGTATCCAGCAGGTCATCACGGCAACGCCATCCTGTCCAAATACCCCATCGTTCAAACGGACAATGTTGATATTTCTGCTCACAGCGCGGAGCAGCGCGGCATGCTGCATTGTCAGATTCGGATTCCGGGATGGGATCAGGATTTGCACTGTATCTGTGTGCACATGGGGTTGTTTGCCCGCTGGCGGCGTAGCCAGTTATTTGCGTTGCGTGAGCATATTAATGGACTGATTCCGCCGCAGGCGCCGTTGATCATCGCGGGCGATTTCAATGACTGGCGCGTCAAGGCCGGCCAGGTGCTGGCCGATGGACTGGAACTGCGCGAGGTGTTCGAACACACCAACGGCAAGTCCGCACGCAGCTTTCCTTCAGTGTTGCCCTTGTTCCGGCTCGATCGCATCTATGTGCGTGGTTTTAATGTCCATCAGGTCGAAGTGCATGGCGGCACGGCCTTCTCTCGCGTCTCCGATCATGCGGCGTTGTCGGCGCATCTGACGCGGCTATGAGCGAATTCATCTGTGGCAACAGGGTCGTTCTGCTGAAGAACGGTACCGAGTATTTCCCGGCCTTGATCGCCGCGATTGATGCCGCTCACTATGAAATCCATATTCAGACTTATATTTATGAACTGGATACGGTCGGCCTCAGTATTGCTGAGGCCCTCAAGCGGGCCGTAACGCGAGGAGTGAGCGCTTGCCTTTTGCTTGATGGTTTCGGTTGCAAGCATATGCCACGGGAATTCGTTCTCGAGTTGCAGACTGTCGGCGTCGAGGTGTTATTTTATCGGCCGAAGATATCTCCTTGGACCCTGAGGCGTCGCCGCTTGCGCCGCTTGCACCGCAAGGTGGTGGTGATCGATGGGCTAACTGCCTTTGTTGGCGGCATCAACATCATCGACGACATGAATACGCCCGATCATACTCCTCCTCGTATGGATTATGCCGTCAGCGTGCAAGGACCATTGTTGACGCAGATTCGTGCCAATACCCGGCGTTTGTGGCGGCGTACCGCCTGGGCACGCCTGATGCGAGTGGATGGCGGTCGACTGAGAGGGCGTTTGAAGTCACGGGTGGCCGGTTCCATGTGGGCAGCCTACGTGGTGCGCGATAACATCTGGCATCGGCGTGACATCGAGAATGCCTATCTGGAGGCCATCGATAGTGCCAGAGTCGAAATAGTCATTGCCAATTCGTACTTCCTTCCGGGGATACGCTTTCGGCGCGCCTTGGTGGGTGCTTCCCGGCGCGGCGTGCGTGTCGTGCTGTTGCTGCAGGCGCGCGTGGAATACGTGCTGCTGGACATCGCCTCGCGTGCACTATATGACCAGCTACTAGCTGCAGGCATCGAAATCCACGAATATCGGAAGAGCTTCATGCATTCCAAGGTGGCGGTGATTGATGGACACTGGGCGACGGTCGGCTCTTCCAATATTGACCCATTCAGTCTGCTATTGGCACGAGAGGCCAACGTGATGGTGGATGACGCCGGTTTTGCTCGGGAATTGCGTCAGGATCTGGAAATTGCCATGCAATTCGGGGCGCAACAAGTTTCTCAGGAAGAATGGCACCGTCTGCATATCGGGCGCCGTTTGGTTGCGAAGGTGCTGTATGGCCTGATTCGATTCATTGTGGGGGTGCTAGGCTATCCAGAGCACAGGTGATTGATCCCTACTTCAAACGAACATTCAGAAGGTTTTCAAAGGCGTCGAAGATGCGCTGCAGATAACCGTTCTTGTGTTCAAACGCATCTGGCGCATGTTCCGGATGAACCAGCATCATGGGATTGGCTTCAAAATTGCCGTGTAGTAGTGCATGAATCAGTTCTGCGATATGGCCAGATGATAGGGATAACCATTAGGTGCAACTTAATTTGCTCATTTCTCGTCGATTTATAGTTCATCCATCAGTCGTCGAAGGTTGTATGCACTAAAATAGTGCGCTATGCTGCCGCATGGGTGTCAAGATGGTGCGTAGTTCTGAATATCTCTGTTTGGGATGATGCTTTTCAGACTCATTTTTTGTTCTGCTGCTGTTTTTATTAGAATGCAATCGGGCATTTAAGGTTCAGTCAACGTGTGACGGAGCTTCGACGTTGCCTGCTTATGTTATCTGAACTACACTTCAGCGCTATGAATAAATTAATGGTGATGCTGTTCTGTCTGGGGGTAAGTCTGTGCGCGCGGGCGGAAATTTACAAACAGGTGGATGCCGAGGGACATATTACTTATTCCAATGTTCCGATGAAAGGTTCTATACGTCTGAATCTCGGGCCCCTTCCTACGGCTGGTACTAAGGCTAACAGTAGGGAGGCACGTGCGTCTTCCTCGTCTAGTCCGGCCGGCTTCCCTCGGGTTGATCAAAGCACGCAGAAACAGCGTGACAACAAACGTCAGAGCATCCTGACAGATGAATTGGCTAACGAACGGCATGCACTTGATGTTGCCAAGCAAAGCTTGAGCGAGGGGCAGGAAAACCCGGAGACCTTCAAGGGAAAAGGCGGAAAAACGTATCGTAATGTCGCCAAGTATGAAGAAAAAGTACAGAAATTGCAGGAAGACGTGAATCTTCATCAGAAGAACATCGAATTGCTGGAAAAAGAACTCGGCTCGACCCCATGATATTCTGGCCTGGCTCTTGCTTAACCAGAAGGTAATGAAAAACCCCATACCCACCACATTTTCCGGTCTTGAGCATCTTGCCACTGCAGTCTTGTTGCTGGATAGTGAGAGTCGTGTGCTGTACGCCAATCCAGCCTCAGAAGTCTTGTTTGCCGTCAGTGCACACCAGATGGAAGGTTTTACGCTGTCACAAGTCTTTCCGGGCGCTGAAATTTTGCTGGCTGCCGTGGAAAGTGCCATGCATGGCAATAGTCCTTTTCGTGAGCATGAATTTCCCATTACCACCGTACGTCAAAATACGCTGGCCGTCACTTGTACTGCGACGCCGGTTGACTTGCCGCCAGTAAGGTTGGTGCTGGAATTCCAGCAGATGGATCAGCAACTGCGCATCGCGCGTGAAGAACGCATGTTGATTCAGCAACAGGCCAACGCAGAACTGCTGCGTAATCTGGCACACGAAATCCGTAACCCACTGGGAGGCTTGCGTGGCGCGGCACAGTTGCTGGAGCATGAATTGCCACAACCGGCCCTGCGAGAATATACACAGGTCATCATCAAGGAAGCTGACCGCCTGCAACGCCTGATGGATCGATTGCTGGTGCCGCACCGCGTGCCAAAATATGAATCCACCAATATTCACGAGGTCCTGGAACGGGTACGTAGCCTGTTGCTGGCTGAGTCGCCGCAAGGCATAACAATCCGACGCGACTACGATACCAGCTTGCCGGAATTGATTGGTGATCGTGAGAAACTGATTCAGGCCGTGCTCAATATCGTACGCAATGCAATTCAGGCCATGGCAGGCCAGGGCGAGATCATTTTGCGCACGCGGGCAGAACGTCAGGTAACACTGGCTAAAAAACGCTATCGTGTTGCGATCAGGTTGCAAATTATCGATAATGGCCCCGGCATACCGCCAGAAATTCGTGATCGAATTTTCTATCCATTGGTTTCAGGTCGTGCCGAGGGCTCAGGTCTAGGGCTGACTCTGGCACAGACATTCATCACGCAGCATCATGGCATGATTGAATGCGACAGTCACCCCGGCCATACCTGTTTCACCATCCTGCTTCCGCTGGAAGCCACCTCATACAAATCTGCAAAGCTGAAGACACCATGAAACCAATCTGGATCATCGATGATGACCGCTCCATCCGCTGGGTATTTGAAAAGGCGTTGGCACGTGCCGACATGGAATTCAGAAGCTTTGCCTCGGCGCCTGACGCCCTCGCAGCGCTGGCTGGTGATCAGCCGCAGGTCGTCGTAAGTGACATTCGCATGCCGGGCGGCTCCGGTCTTGATTTTTTGCAGGAAATCAAGAAACGCCTGCCGGATGTGCCGGTCATTATCATGACGGCCTATTCTGATCTTGAAAGTGCCGTTGCCGCATTTCAAGGCGGAGCATTTGAGTACCTTGCCAAGCCGTTCGATGTCGATCAGGCAGTGGACATCATTCGTCGTGCCGTCGAGGAAAGCACACGCCAGTCGGCGAATAGTGAAGAGCCTCAAGAAACGCCAGAAATCATTGGCCAAGCTCCGGCAATGCAGGAAGTATTTCGCGCTATCGGTCGTCTGTCGCGTTCCCATTCTACTGTCATGATTAATGGAGAATCCGGCACCGGCAAAGAACTAGTGGCGCTGGCGCTACACCGCCACAGTCCACGGGCGGATAATCCCTTTATTGCCATCAACACGGCCGCCATCCCCAAGGACTTGCTGGAGTCGGAACTGTTCGGTCATGAACGCGGGGCCTTCACTGGGGCACAAGCTGCAAGGCGTGGCCGCTTTGAGCAGGCTGACGGTGGCACCTTGTTTCTGGATGAGATCGGCGACATGCCAGCCGACTTGCAGACCCGATTGTTACGGGTGTTGAGCGATGGACAGTTCTATCGGGTCGGTGGGCACCAACCCGTCAAGGTTAATGTGCGTATCATCGCGGCTACCCATCAGGACCTCGAAGAACGGGTCAGACAAGGGCTGTTTCGCGAGGATCTGTTTCATCGTCTCAACGTGATTCGGCTGCGGCTGCCACCACTGCGCGAACGTCGCGAGGATGTCCCGCTATTGGCCAGACATTTTCTACAACATATCGCTACCGAACTTGGCGTGGAAACCAAGCAACTTTCCGCGCCGGCTCTGCGCTATCTCACCACGTTGCCATGGAGCGGCAATGTTCGCCAATTGGAGAATGTCTGTCACTGGCTCACTGTCATGGCTCCGGGGCAGAATATCGATGTTGCCGATCTGCCGCCAGAATTGCGTGACAACCAAAGTCGGCCGCTACATGGCGCTACCTGGCAGGATGCGTTGGGGCTTGAGGTTTCCGACTTGTTGAATCGCAACGAGCATAATATTCTGGAAGGTTTAACGCATCAGTTCGAACGTCTGTTGATCACGCGTGCGCTGGAATATACGGGTGGACGACGGATTGAAGCCGCCACCTTGCTCGGCATGGGGCGAAATACACTGACACGCAAGATTCAGGACTTGGGAATAGAAGACTGAAAGGCCCCGGGACCCGCAAAAAACTAAAACACGAAGCGAACCGGTTGCAAGGCATTACTCAGTGACGGCACGCAAAGTTCGAACAATTTTTCTGTGCGGTAAACGTGTGGGGCGGGACTGCTCACCAGTGTGGCTTCCATGACCGGTGCCTCGCCCACTACGGCGAATAAACGCCCTCCGGGCTTCAGTTGCTGGCGGAAGTCCTCGGGCAAGCGCGGCACGGAACCGGTCAGAACGATGACGTCGTAGGGGGCATGCGATGGCCAGCCTTGTGCCGCATCACCCGTTTCAAGCAGAATATTATCCAGCCCGTGTTGCAGCAGCTTCTGGCGGGCATTAGTCGTAAATTCTGCAATGCAGTCAACACTGATGACCTCGGCGGCCAGCTTTGCCAGTAATGCAGTCAGGTATCCGCTACCAGTGCCAACTTCCAGTACCTTGTCGGTTTTTTTCAAGGCCAGCGTCTGGATGATGCGTGCCTCCAACTTGGGTGAGAGCATGAACTGTTCGTGCCCAATCGGAATTTCCAGGTCGGCAAAGGCCAAGCCCTGGCAGTTTTCCGGCACGAAGTCCTCGCGCGGCACCTGATTCAACAGATCCAGAACGATCGGATCAAGCACCTCCCAGGTGCGGATTTGTTGCTCGATCATGTTAAAACGCGCTTGTTTGAGATTCATGGCGATCATGTTCTGTCATCGTGGAATTTTATTATAACGCAAGCGCTTAACGTATTTGCGTTGTCGTACCGTGATTTCTTAACAAGCCACGCATCAGCGCGCCCTGCATTAGCGCCACACGCTCCGTCAAATCACACCAGGCGATACATTTGTCGTTTTTCATGGTGATCTCCAGTGCGCAGATGCCATGCAGTCCGGCCCACAAAGTCTGTGCAATCAATTCCGGGTTGATGAGTTCTGCTCGAAATAAATTTGCGGCGTGAGCGTCCACCACCATGCTATACAAACTGGCGTATGCGTCTTGTTCTGGATTGTCGGGCTCTGTAGAAGATGAGTCAGTGTCATGAACAATCTGCGGCGACATGAACATCAATCGGTAATGGTTGGGGTGAGTAATGGCGAACTGGACATAGCCCATTCCCAGCAAGCGCAAGCGCTCGATGGGGTCAGCAATGGTTTCTATTGCCCGCAATTCGTGTGCCAGTGTCAGAAAGTCTGTAGTGCATAGCTCGCGAATCAGCGTTTCCTTGTCCTTGAAATGTAGATAGATCGCTGTTGCTGAGAAATTCATGCGTCTGGCGACTTCGCGCATGGTTGCTGCCTCGACGCCACGCTCGACAAACAGGTCGCGTGCGGCATTGAGGATTGCCGTACGGATTTGCTGGCGTTGTAGCGCGGTCTTTGGTTTGGGTGGCATTGTGATGTCAGGCCTTGAGTCTGTCAGCACGTTTCCAGCCCAGGTGCAACAACGCGCCGGTAATGTCGGGAAACAGTGCATTGAGCAGGAAAAATAATTTAAAAATGCGTGGACGCACGATGTTGCGCCGGTTGTTTACGATTACGCGGATGATGGTATCTGCTGCATATTCTGGCGTTAATGTTGGAAGTTGCTTGTTGATTCTGGGCAGACGCGTATCGCTGCCAGGGTTGTGCTGCCAGTAAGCGCTAGACACCTTGCCAAAAATCGCATGAGTGACGACGATGCCGCTGCCTTGCAGTTCTGCCGCCAGTCCGCGGCTGAAGGCACCCAAGGCGGCACGGGCCGCAGCGTAAGCCGTCGCTCCCGGCCAGCTTAGTCCGACGGCGACTGAATTGACATTGACGATGGCGCCGCCTCGTTCGGTCATTCGTGGTAATAGTGCGTGCGTGAGGTTGAAGGCCGCAAAATAGGGCAAGGCCATCATTTTTTCTGCTTCGTCTGGGGGTGTTTCATCTACGGCCAGCCAGCGTCCCGCACCGGCGTTATTAATCAGGATATCAGGTACGCCGAACTCATCCATCACGCGCTCGGCGAGCGCTCTTACCGAGTCCGCGTGTGACAGGTCGGCGACCAGAGTGTTCGCATGGCCTCCTGCGGCGATGATTCTCTCGGCTTCCGCCTGCAATTTTTCTGCAGAACGCGCAACCAGCAGAACGTGTGCACCTGCCTTGGCCAAAGCATGGGCGGTGGCGGCACCGATGCCACTGGAGGCACCGGTGATCAAAGCCAGTTTCCCTGATATCTGCATTTATTGTTCCTTATCGTTCCGAAAAGTAGTGATCAGGCTGGCTTGAACACCATCCAATAAAGATTCATCAGGGGCAGTAGCGTGGCGATGGTTCCCCAGATCTGCCATTGCCTGCTCATCAGCCAGTATTCGGGCGGGATTTCACCGCCGTCTGCGAATCCTCGCGCCATGCGCGCCTGGCGGATTTGCACTGGAATCAGAATAAACACCCAGATCAGACCAGACACATTGAAAAGCCAGAACCCCCAGGACAGCCAGCGTATCTGAAAAACATCCATGCCATGCACGACTACATTGCTTAATCCTGCCGCCAGTAACAATGCGGCACCGCCCGCGGTGAATACGAAGTCGGTTAGCGTGACCTGACGTTGGGCAAAGGCGATGATTTGCGGGTTGCCGGTACGATCAGCCATCACTTTCCACCAGCCGGTGATGATGATGTTGCCAAGAAATAGAACTACGCCCAGTAAATGGATCGTTTTTAACCAGAGATAAGTGTTGCCCATAGTCTTCCTTTCGTCACCAGAATTACATTTACTTCATGAGGTAAATAATAATAACGATGTTAAGTTAACAGTGTCAACATAAACTTGAACTTGCAATAACTGCCTATTTCGAGTACTTTTCATCCTATTGCTAGGGGTCTGCGAATGAACGCAGTGAGACACACCCTCTGAACCTGATGCGGGTCATGCCGCCGTAGGGAAGCACCCGATCTTGATCCGGTTGCTCCCCACGCTTTACCTCCTGGAGCACCAATGAACGCTAATCCAAAATTTCTTAATGTCGCTGCCGAGTTGGATGAGTCCGCGACTCGTTCCTTCCCTATGTCTCGCAAGGTCTACATCACTGGCAGTCGGCCCGACATCCAGGTACCTTTTCGCGAAATCAGCCTGTCAGATACGCCCTCATCCTTTGGCGCTGAAAAAAATCCGCCAGTGGTCGTGTATGACACCTCCGGCCCCTATACCGATCCGGCGATCCGGATTGATATTCGCAATGGCCTGCCTGCCTTGCGCGCCAAGTGGATCGAACAACGTGCCGACACTGAACAATTGGCAGGCCTCAGTTCCCAGTACGGGCACCAGCGCAAGACCGATCCTCTGCTATCCGAATTGCGTTTCAATCTGACGCGTAGCCCTCGTCGCGCTGTCGCTGGCAAAAATGTCTCGCAGATGCACTATGCGCGTCAGGGCATCATCACGCCGGAAATGGAATACATTGCCATTCGGGAAAACCAGCGTCGCGAGGGCATGAGTGAATTGCTGCAAAAACAACATGCGGGGCAGGACTTTGGTGCTTCGATTCCAAAGTTGATCACGGCCGAATTCGTGCGTGATGAAGTCGCTCGTGGCCGTGCCATCATTCCGGCCAACATCAATCACCCTGAACTGGAACCGATGATCATTGGCCGCAATTTCCTGGTCAAGATCAATTCCAATATCGGCAATTCAGCGCTGGCATCCTCTATTTCGGAGGAAGTGGAAAAAATGGTGTGGTCAATACGCTGGGGCGGCGACACCGTGATGGATTTGTCCACCGGCAAGAACATCCACGAGACGCGCGAATGGATCATACGCAACAGTCCGGTGCCGATTGGTACCGTGCCAATTTACCAGGCGCTGGAAAAAGTCGACGGTAAGGCCGAGGACCTGACATGGGAGATCTTCCGCGACACCCTGATTGAGCAGGCCGAACAGGGCGTTGATTACTTCACCATCCATGCCGGCATTCGACTACAACACATCCCGCTGACAGCCAAACGCATGACCGGCATCGTTTCGCGTGGCGGCTCCATCATGGCAAAGTGGTGCTTGTCGCATCACAAAGAGTCGTTCCTGTATGAGCACTTCGAAGATATCTGCGAGATCATGAAGGCCTACGATGTCAGCTTTTCGCTCGGCGATGGCCTGCGTCCAGGCTCAATCTATGATGCCAATGATGAGGCTCAGTTTGCCGAACTGATTACCTTGGGAGAATTGACCAAGATTGCCTGGAAGCACGACGTACAGGTAATGATCGAGGGCCCCGGCCATGTGCCCATGCACATGATCAAGGAAAACATGGATTTGCAGTTGCTGCATTGTGACGAAGCACCGTTCTATACGCTGGGACAGCTTACTACCGATATCGCTCCCGGCTACGACCACATTACCTCAGGAATTGGGGCCGCCATGATCGGTTGGTATGGCTGTGCCATGTTGTGCTATGTCACACCCAAGGAACATCTGGGTCTGCCGGAGAAGGAAGACGTTCGCGTCGGCATCATCACCTACAAGATTGCCGCCCACGCCGCTGATTTGGCCAAAGGCCATCCCGGTGTGCAGATCCGCGATAACGCGCTGTCCAAGGCCAGATTTGAATTCCGTTGGGATGACCAGTTCAATCTTGGCCTCGACCCTGACAAGGCCAAGGAATTTCACGACGAAACCCTACCGCAAGAAGGCGCCAAACAAGCGCATTTCTGCTCCATGTGCGGACCGCACTTCTGTTCCATGAAGATTACCCAGGATGTGCGAGATTACGCTGCCAGTCAGGGGATTTCAGAGTCCGCTGCGTTGCAGAAAGGCATGCAGGAAAAATCAGTGGAATTCGTCAAGAAGGGCGCCGAGGTTTACCTGAAGACCTGAGGTCCTGATATTAGGTCAGTATGGGCGCGCCGCCTGTCTGCGCCATTAATAACTGTTGCCCGAGTCATGGCGGCCCGAGGCAGGCTTGCGAGGCCGCTATTTAAGCATCTTACGGCGCGCTCCCAGACGAGTGCTTTCCCAATTCAGGTGTTTGTAGTAGCCGAGCGCAGGTTCGTTGTCGAGATCGACCAGGAGTTGCGCCCTGGTCGCTCCTTTAGATTTTGCCCATGACATTAGATCCTCCAGTAGCGCCCGGCCGACGCCGCGTCCGCGCCAGCTTTGCTCTACCACCATATCTTCCACCCATGCGGACGGCGCACCTTCTGCAGTCGAGATCACTAATTGCGCGCTCACCATGCCGATGACCTGGTCCTGCGCATTGCGCGCGATCTTAATGACGGCGCGATCGGGTTGCCCAAGCAGAAGTGCCATGCCACGCATTTGGCGGCTGGAGTCAGGCTGGAAATCCTGTTCGATGCCAAATAACACATCGAGCAAGCGACTCAGCGCGGGCAAATCATTTTCGGTGGCGTCTTCGATTTCATAGGTCATGTGTTTTCCTCGCTCGACCCGGTGCCCGGAGAGT
Source organism: uncultured Methylobacillus sp. (assembly GCA_903824575.1). GTDB lineage: Bacteria > Pseudomonadota > Gammaproteobacteria > Burkholderiales > Methylophilaceae > CAIJXJ01. Next base: position 72,816 of record CAIJXJ010000041.1, on the reverse strand, counting down.
CGTAATGAATGATGGATAGAAAGCAGATGGGGGTGCCATGCATTATTTCCGGGCGATGCGGAATTTCGCCGCGAAAGGTCAGCGAATCGCCCGGTTCCAGCAAATAGGTTTCGTTGCCTACGCGATATTCGAGATAACCTTCCAACATGTAAATGAACTCGGTACCGGGGTGCTCGAAGGAGGGAAACTCTTCACCTGGATCCTGCAGGGTGATTAAAAATGGTTCGAAGGTTTTGTGCGGACCCTGATCATAAGCCAGGAGTTGGTAGGTATGTCCGGACTTGGTGCCGCGTCTAACCACTTCCATGCCCTGGCCGCGCTTGACCAGTTGGGCGCCACCGGTGGGAATGTTGTAGGTGCGAAACAGGCGCGCCAAGGTCACGCCCAGAGCATTAGCCAGTTGCTCCAGGGTGTCGATGCTGGTAGCAGTTTGCGCATTTTCGATTTTTGACAGCATGCCGCGACTGATACCGGCTCGCTCCGCGACTTCGGCTATGGTCAGCCCCAGCTGGATGCGGAGGTCGCGTACGGTGTTACCCAGATAGGTTTCGAGTGCGCGCGGTGTTTCTTTTTTGTCGTTTGCCATAACGAGATTGTTTCACATAATGAAATAAAGTTAAACAAAGGTATTGACTACGGCCATAAAAAAATTCATTATAGGAACTAATATTTCTCACCAGTAAACATAAATGCCCTACAGACTGATCAAGTTTGCCTTTTCCAAACAGCATCCGGAGGCAGCGTTTTTCCGCCAGCCTGCGCAGATCAGGGACAGTTATGATGCCGTTATCATTGGCGGCGGCGGCCATGGCTTGGCGGCAGCCTATTACCTGGCTCGCGATCATGGCATTACCAATGTCGCGGTACTGGAGCGGGGATATCTGGGTGGGGGCAACACCGGCCGCAACACCACCATCATCCGCTCCAATTACCTGACTCCGGAAGGTGTCGCTTTCTACGATGCCAGCGTCAAGATATGGGAAAACCTGTCGCAGGAACTAGACCTCAACCTGTTCTATTCTAACCGCGGTCACTTTACTCTGGCCCACACCGAGTCCGCCATGCGTACCATGCGTTGGCGCGCTGAAGTCAACAAACAGATGGGCGTGAAGAGCGAAGTGCTTGGACCGGATGATATCCAGCAGGCTTGCCCGCAGATAGACCTGTCGTGTGCCGGTCATGCCCCCATCCTCGGTGCCTTGTATCATGCTCCGGGTTCAGTCGCCCGTCATGACGGCGTAGCCTGGGGCTATGGACGGGCAGCCAGCCAGATGGGTGTGGAGATTTTTCAGAATACCGAAGTGACAGGACTGGACATTCGGGGAGGGCGCATTCATGGCGTACAAACCAATCGTGGCAACATCAAGACCGGCAAGGTGTTGTCCGCCGTGGCCGGGTTCACCCCGCGCATCACGCAAATGGCTGGCATACGCACCCCGATCGTAATCCACCCGTTACAGGCCTGTGTCACTGAACCGATGAAACCCTGGCTCAATACCATTTTGGTTTCCGGTAGTCTGCATGTCTATGTCAGCCAGTCCTCGCGCGGCGAATTGGTGATGGGGGCAGCGCTCGATCCCTACGAGCTGCACTCAACACGCTCCACGCTTGATTTCGTTGAGGGTCTGTCTAGCCACATCCTAGATATGTTTCCGTTTCTCTCAGGCATCAAGGTGGTGCGTCAGTGGGCGGGGATGGCAGACATGACGCCAGACTTCGCTCCCATCATGGGCCGAACACCGGTCGCAGGCTTTTATTTGGACGCCGGATGGGGGACTTGGGGGTTCAAGGCCACACCGATTTCGGGCAAGACCATGGCTGAAACCATGGCTCGGGACCAGGAACCGGAATTGATCGATGCCTTTCGCCTGAGCCGCTTCAGAGAGTTTGAACTGACCGGCGAAAAAGGCGCCGCTGCCGTGGGGCACTGAAATGAAATTGCTTAAATGCCCGGTCAACGGACTGCGACCTATCGATGAGTTTGCCTATGGTGGTGAATTGCGTGAAATGCCGGATCCACAGTCCTGTTCCGATGGCGAGTGGGCGGACTACGTGTTCAATCGCACCGGCGCGCCGGGGGTGAAGCCGGAATGGTGGTACCACATACCAAGTGGCACTTGGTTTGTAGCCGAACGCAATACCGTCACCGACATGGTGGAACGCACTTATTTCCGGGGTGAAGCATGAGTTATCGCCTGCCGCAACAATCTGGCGAATGGATAGATAGAAATCTAACTTTCAGTTTTTCTTTTGAAGGAAAGACCTATCAGGCATGTAACGGCGACACCGTCAGCAGCGCACTTTGGGCATCGGGGGTTCGCGTGCTGGGCCGAAGTTTTAAATATCACCGTCCGCGTGGCGTCCTTAGCCTTGCCAATCACGACATCAATGTCATGCTGGAAAACGGCATCGACATAAACCTGCGGGCTGACGTACTGCCGGTGACGGCAGGCATGAAACTTGACGCGGTTAATACGGCTGGCGGTGTGGTAAAAGATTACCTGTCGGTGCTGGGCTGGCTGGCCCCGTTTTTGCCAGCGGGATTTTATTACAAGGCCTTTCATCGTCCCAGACTGCTGTTTCCGTTCTGGGAAAATATTATCCGACGGATGGCCGGGCTAGGGGTAATGAATCCAAAGGCGCCGCGCCTAGTCTCGCCTAAAACAAATCTGCATTGCGACGTGCTGGTGGTCGGTGGCGGACCGGCGGGAATGAACGCAGCCCTGGTGGCGGCAAAACAGGGTGCCCGTGTCATTCTTGTTGACGAGAATGCCAGACTGGGTGGGACGCTGGGCTATGACAGCAGCAGCGGTTTGGGGCCAGGTCAGCAGCTTGAGCAATTATGCGAAGAAATCGAAGCGCACGCTGATATTGAAGTGCATCTTTCCAGCTATGCGGCCGGCTATTATGCCGACCATCTATTGCCGCTGATCGGGCCTGAGGGCATGGCCAAGGTGCGCACCCGGCAGCTTATAGTCGCCAGCGGCGCCTACGAGCAGCCGGCGGTATTTCGCAATAATGACCTGCCAGGCATCATGCTGGGTTCCGCCGCTCAGCGATTGATTCAGCGTTACGCAGTGAAGCCGTTTGAGCGCGGCGTAGTGCTTGCCGGAAACGAACAGGCTTGGCGTGTCGCCCTGGATTTGCTGGCAGCCGGGGTGGAACTCGCGGCCGTGATTGACTTGCGAATGGATCCGCCTCCGGCAGGACTGATTCCGCCCGCAGTGCTGGTCTATTCCGGCTACTGTATCTATGAAGCCGTGGGCAGTTCAGGGTTGGAAGGGGTATGGGCATGCCCTTGGGATGGCCAGGGCAACGCCGATCAGTCGCGTGCCATCTATATTCCGTGTGACGGAATTGCCATGAGCGTGGGCTGGGCACCAGCCTCCGCACTGTTATACCAGGCTGGCGCCAAAATGAAGTATGACGAAGACTGCCAGCAGTTCGTGCCTGACTCCTTGCCGCCTGGCGTGCACGCGGCAGGTCGCGTCAACGGGATTTATGGCCTGGCGGACAGCCTGGCTGATGGCGAGCGCGCTGCTCTGGGAGCGCTAGGCCTCTCATCAGTGATCAATTTGTTGCCGGCTTCACAGGCAAGTCACCCGTGGCCGCTGGTTGAGCACCCGAAAGCGAAGAACTTCGTCGATTTTGATGAAGATTTGCAGCTCAAGGATTTCGCCACGGCAGCACAAGAGGGCTTCAACAACATCGAACTGATGAAACGTTTCACAACGGTTGGGATGGGGCCGAGTCAGGGCAAGCATTCCAACATGAACGCCATCCGCGTGCTGGCAAGATTGCGCGATGAACCCATTCAACGGGTCGGCAGTACGACGGCACGCCCGTTCTTTCATCCGGTGCCGATGGGACACTTGGCTGGACGAAGTTTCCATCCCGTGCGTCATACCCCGCTGCATGGATGGCATCAACAGCATGAAGCAAGCTTCACCTATGTCGGTGCCTGGCAGAGACCCGCATGGTACGGACCGGATAAAGCAACAGCCATTGTTAATGAGGTCAGAGCCGTGCGCCATGCCGCCGGGCTGATTGATGTGGGTACGTTGGGCAAGTTCGAACTACGCGGCTTGGAGGCAGGGGAATTCCTGGAGCGTTTTTATACCGGCCATTTTCTGCAGCAGAAGATCGGCACTACCCGCTATGCCCTGTTACTGGACGAATCCGGAGTGATTACGGATGACGGCGTGGTGGCGCGCCTGGCTGAGGATTTTTACTATGTGACTGCCAGTACCTCAAACGCGGCAGCCGTTTACCGTGAAATGACGCGTTGCCTCCAGCTGTGGGGCTTGGAGGTCACCATCGTCAACCTGACCGGCAGTTACGCTGCGTTCAATATCGCAGGTCCGCTTAGCCGCCAATTGATGGAAGGATTGACTACGGCAGATTTAAAGCAGATCTCCAACGGTGGCGCGATCGAAACACAAGTCGCCGGTCAGCAGGCTCGCGTCATGAACGTGCGTTTCGTGTCCGACCTGGCCTATGAAGTTCACGCACCGGCACAGAGTATTTTGAGCATCTGGCAGGCACTGGTTGAAGCGGGGCAGTCCTGCGGGCTCAAGCCATTCGGGATTGATGCCCAACGCCTGCTACGTCTGGAAATGGGGCATTTCATCGTCGGCCATGATACCGATGGCTTGACGCATCCTTTTGAGGCCGGACTGGACTGGGCGCTGGCCAAGGACAAAACGTTTTACATCGGTCAGCGCAGCCTCAAAATCAAGGCAAATAAGCCATTGACCAAGAAATTGGTTGGTTTTACCTTGCCTCATCCACCTGCCAACCTGCCTGACGAATGTACTCTGGTTCTGGAGCAGGGCCGGATCGCCGGGCGGGTCACCAGCATTGCATTCAGTCCGACGCTGGGCCAAGTCATCGGTCTGGCCTATGTTGCACCTGAGGCAGGTATTGCAGGCAAACGCTTCGTGATTCGTCATCAAGATGGTAGTGATGTTGCCGCCATCGTCTCCAAACTGCCATTTTCCGGAGCAGCAGCATGAGTGCGTCTGTCGCCTATCAGTTGCCAGGCTTTGGCCTCAAGGGCCAGGCCGCTGCCAACTGGCTGTTGGAACAGGGAATTGACCTGCCGCAACAACCCAATACCTGGCTGACTATGCCTGATCAGAGCCTGGTGTTGCGTCTCGGTCGCAGTGAATTCCTGCTGCAAGGACCGGTTGCTACCAGGTTGGAATCGATCTGGCAGGGTGGCCGCGAGCTCTACCGGGTGCCGCGTTATGACGCTACTTTTGAGCTGAAAGGCGAAAAAGTGCCGGCACTACTGCAGGAAATATGCACGCTGGACACCCGGCCGGAAGCGATGGCAGGGCAGGTACTGATGATGCTGGCCGCAGGCATCAGCGTTATGTTGATTTGCGAAACAGGCAATGCAGGTCCGATTTACCGCCTCTGGTGCGACGGCACCTATGGCGATTATCTCGGCGATTGCTTACAACAGATTCTGGATTAAGGAAAATTCCAATGAAGACACTGGCAGAAGCAAAGCAGTTCATCCGGGACAACCAGGTCAAATATATCCTGGCGCAGTTCGTCGATATTCATGGCGTGGCCAAGGTCAAGTCAGTACCGTCCGCGCATCTGGAGGACATTCTGGGGAGTGGTGCCGGCTTTGCCGGCGGGGCCATCTGGGGCATGGGTATCGCGCCCAACGGTCCGGACTACATGGCGGTGGGTGAGTTATCGACACTCAGCCTGATTCCCTGGCAGCCGGGCTATGCCCGCATCATATGTGACGGTCATGTCAACGGTAAACCGTACGAATATGATTCTCGCGTGGTATTGAAGCGCCAGATTGAGCGCCTGAAACAACATGGCTGGATTCTTTATACCGGGCTGGAACCCGAATTCTCACTGTTACGCATGGACGAGAAGGGTGGCATTCATCCCAGCGACGAAACCGATAGATTGCAAAAACCCTGTTATGACTACAAGGGTATCACCCGAAATGCTGTTTTTCTGGAGCGATTGACGGAAGCACTGATCGCGGTCGGCATGGACGTCTACCAGATCGATCACGAGGACGCCAATGGTCAATTCGAAATTAACTATACCTATGCCGATTGCCTGAAGAGTGCAGATGACTACATCATGTTCAAAATGGCGGCGAGCGAAATCGCCAACGACATGGGCATGATTTGCTCCTTCATGCCCAAGCCATTCAGCAATCGCCCCGGTAACGGCATGCATATGCACATGTCGATCGGCGATGGCAATAAAAGTTTGTTTCAAGATGATGGCGATAGTACCGGTTTGGGATTGTCAAAATTGGCATACCACTTCATGGCCGGTATCTTGGCGCACGCGCCCGCGCTCGCAGCGCTGGCCGCCCCTACGGTCAATTCTTATAAGCGGCTGGTAGTAGGGCGTTCTCTAACGGGTTCCACCTGGGCGCCAGCCTACATTTCCTATGGCAACAACAACCGCTCGACCATGGTGCGCATTCCCTATGGCCGCTTGGAATTACGCTTGCCGGATGGTAGTTGCAATCCTTACTTGACAACAGCCGCCGTGATTGCAGCTGGCATGGACGGGGTAAAGCGAGAACTGGATGCGGGTCGCGGGCATGATATCAACCTGTACGATTTGGGACCGGCCGAGCTGAAACGGATGAACATCGGCATCCTGCCGCAGAATCTGCATGAAGCGCTGATCGCGCTGGAAAGCGACACCGTAATTCGTGATGCTCTAGGCGATGGTCTGTCGCAGGAGTTCCTTGATCTCAAGCACATGGAATGGGTGGATTACATGCGCCATGTGTCGGACTGGGAAATCCAGCGCTACGTCGAATTTTATTGAGCATTATTCAGGAGAAACAACATGTGTGGAATCGTTGGTTTGCTGGTCAAGAATCCGAACATGCGCGATAGCATTGGCGAGTTGATGATGCCAATGCTCATTGGCATGACTGAGCGTGGACCGGACTCGGCCGGCATGGCAATTTTCGGCGCGCCGGTGGCAAAGGGCGAACTCAAGTTCAGCCTGTACGCACCATCGATGGAATTTAACTGGCAGGGCCTCGCGCACGATTTCGATGCCCACCTCGGTTCCAGCGTGAAGATCAGCACGCAGGGTAACCATGCCATCCTGATCTCCCATCTTGAGGCCGGTACCGTCAGGACCTGGATCAAGCAACATTACCCCGGCGTGCATGTGCTGTCGGTAGGCCAGTCCATCGATGTTTATAAAGATACCGGACTGCCTGCTGATGTCGCAGCGCGTTACGATTTCTCCGGCATGCGAGGCACTCATCTGGTGGGACACACCCGCATGGCAACTGAATCTGCCGTGACCCCGGCACATGCCCATCCATTTACTGCCGGTGAGGACTGGTGCCTGGTGCACAACGGTTCGTTGTCCAATCCCAACAGTCTGCGACGCAAATTGCAACACGAGGGCATTCTGTTCGAAACTGATAACGATACCGAGGCAGCTTGCCGTTTTCTGGAATGGCGCATGCGGGAAGGAGATGACTTGCATACTTCCCTGCAAAAAGGATTCGAGGAACTGGATGGATTTTTTACCCTGCTGATGGGCACCAAAGACCAGCTGGCACTGGTACGCGACCCGTTTGCCTGCAAGCCGGCGGTGGTGGCGGAACATGATGATTATGTGGCCATTGCTTCTGAATTCAGGTCCCTGGCCAAGTTGCCGGACGTGAAAAACGCCAAAATTTACGAACCGATGCCGGAGGAGCTCTACATATGGAAAGTCTAGACTTGCACCAGATCAGTGTGCGCGAGTTGAACCAATACTTGCATCAGGAGCTGCCAGGCAAAGGCATTACCCGGCTGGAAATCCTCAATCCGGATGGCGTGCACAGCATCGCTGCGGGCATGAATGTTGCGGTTGACATCGACATCATGGGCCATGGCGGCTATTACCTCGGTGGCATGAACAAGTACGCCAATATCACCGTTCACGGTAGCGTCGGCTGGGGCGTGGCCGAGAACATGATGTCGGGCAGCGTTCGCGTAAAGGGTTTCGCCTCCGAGTCTGCCGGTGCCAGCGGGCATGGCGGCACCCTCATCATCGAGGGTGATGCCAGTCTGCGTTGTGGCATTTCGATGAAGGGAATTGATATTGTGGTTGGCGGTGACATCGGTAATTTGTCTGGTTTTATGGGGCAGGCCGGTCGCATGGTGGTGTGTGGAAATGCCGGCGATGGCTTGGGAGATTCGCTGTATGAAGCGGTGATCTACGTGCGCGGCACGGTGAAGTCCTTGGGCGCCGATGCCCGTTTTGAACCGATGGGCGATGAGGACTATGCAGCAGTTGCTGAGTTACTGGCTCGGGCCGGTTTCAGCCATGATCCGCGTGAATTTAAGCGGGTCGCCTCAGCAAAATCGCTCTACAACTGGAATGCTGACGCCAATCAGGAATACTGAGGCCAGGCCATGAGCACAATCTTAAGGAAGCTATCATGAGTAATAAAATAGTGCTGGAAGAAAGCGCCGGATTCAACCAGAAAGTGATCGAGTATGTACACCGTGCATCCGCTACTGGCTTGTATGAAATACGCGGCATGGGGGCCAAGCGCCATCTGCCGTCGTTTGATGATCTGGTCTTCCTGGCAGGGTCGGCTTCGCGCTATCCGCTGGAAGGCTATCGCGAAAAGTGCAGCACCAAGACGGTGCTAGGTACCCGATTTGCCAAGAAACCGATCGAACTTGATATTCCGATTACCATCGCCGGCATGAGTTTCGGCGCCCTGTCTGCCAACGTCAAGGAAGCACTGGGGCTGGCTGCAACCGAAGTGGGTACTTCCACCACGACGGGAGATGGCGGCATGACGCAGGAGGAGCGGCGTTCATCCAAGACGCTGGTGTATCAATGCCTGCCGTCGCGCTACGGTTTCAACCCGGACGATTTGCGTCGTGCCGACGCCATCGAACTGGTCATCGGCCAGGGCGCCAAGCCAGGTGGAGGCGGCATGCTACTGGGGCAGAAAGTGACTCAACGCGTGGCCGGTATGCGCACCCTGCCGGTCGGCGTGGACCAGCGTTCGGCTTGCCGTCACCCGGATTGGACCGGGCCCGATGACTTGGCGATCAAGATTAAGGAGTTACGTGAGATCACTGACTGGGAAAAGCCGGTTTACGTCAAGATCGGTGCTACCCGCACCTTCAATGATGTCAAACTGGCGGTCCATGCCGGCGCCGATGTGATCGTGGTTGACGGCATGCAGGGCGGGACGGCGGCGACCCAGACGGTGTTCATCGAGCATGTTGGTATTCCCACGCTGGCGGCACTGCGTCAGGCGGTCGATGCGCTGGAGGATATGAACATGCGCGGCAAAGTCCAGCTCATCATCTCCGGTGGCATCCGTACCGGTGCAGACGTTGCCAAGGCGTTGGCCATGGGTGCCGATGCGGTTGCCATCGGCCAAGGTATTTTGTATTCGCTAGGCTGCAATAGCAGCAGTTATATTCACAATGGCGAGCATATTTCAGCGGAAGCCGAATATGCCGCGCTTGGCACTGCACCTGGCTATTGCCATCATTGCCATACTGGCAAATGTCCGGTAGGTGTAACGACCCAAGACGAGATTCTGGAGCAACGGCTGGAATCAATCACCGGTGCCAAGCGGGTAAAGAATTACCTCAAGACCCTCAACATGGAACTCACCACGGTGGCGCGCGCCTGCGGCAAATCCAATGTGCACCATCTGGAGCGCGAGGACCTGGTGGCCTTAACCGTGGAAGCGGCCGCCATGGCCAGAATTCCGCTCGCAGGTACCGACTGGATTCCAGGGCATAGTGGTTATTGACGCAGCATGACTTGCCTGATTGTGCCTGATTGAATTTTGGCAGTTTAGCCAACTCCTTAGGCTGGGTCGTTTCAACGAAGTCCCGTAACTGATCGACATCGAGCAGGGTTGTCGCGTCGAAGTGGTAGGCATCGCGAGCGCTATACAATGGACTGGCAGCTAGTGCCGCCATTACTACGTCTTCAAATGCCGCTTCGTGCAACAACCTTTGGAGTAAGGTAACCCCCGGCTTTGCCCTGATTAACTATTCCAATTATCTCGCTTGGCGTAATCTCCCTTTGGTTTTAATCTCAAAAACTGCCCACTAGTGTCCGGTTAAAAGTCGAATAAATTCAATTTGTTATCTGTTTCAGGCAAGTGCTGATTACAAATTGCGTAATCAAAAACAATAAAATCCTACCATAATAGGATATATTAGCCGATTCATCAGTTTATTCTATATAATCCTACCAAAAAAGGATTTTAATCGACTCATCACGGTTAAACCTTTATTATCCTAATATGATAGGATAATAGATATGCGCACAGTTAAACCAACACCATTTCCAGATAGCCCAGAGTTGCTTGCAACAAAGCAATTTGGAGAGGCTGTTCGTGCTGCACGCACACGCTCGGGTCTGACGCTCGAAGCAGCGGCACTAATACTTGGCATGGCAAAGCAGACACTTTCAGACATTGAACTTGGGAAAGCTTCGGTAAACTTTGGTAATGCGCTAACCGCTGCTAATGGACTTGGCGTTGCCCTCTTTATGGTACCTGCTGAAGATCGCGAGCCAACTAAGTTCAAGCTGAGGTAATTATGCAGCAGATCCAAGTAGAAATTCTTATGAATGGGAAAACTGTTGGATGGCTAACGCATGATGCCAAGTTAAATCAGTTTTCGTTCCAATATGATGTGACATGGCTGGGGCGAGAAGATCGATTTCCTCTCAGTCCACAACTGCCGCTTGAACCGACAGTGGAGGCAAGTAAAGGACATCATAGTGCCGCTGTTCGCCAGTTTTTTGAAAATCTTCTTCCGGAAGGTCAGGCTCTGGATGATGCTGCTATTGCCAATCAGATATCCAAATCCAATCTAATGGGCATGCTGATGGTGATCGGCAAAGAAACTTCCGGAGCACTCAGTGTTGGACGCTATACACAGGAACAAAAGCTGCGAGAACTGACGGACGAAGAGATTTCCAAGAAAATAAGGGCGCGACCACATCAATCATTCACGGTATGGGATGGGAAGGTTCGTCTGTCTATTGCTGGATTCCAGGACAAGATTGCTGCATTGCTTCTTGACGGTAAATGGTACTTACCGGAAGGACAAAAGGTCGCCTCCACTCACATCCTTAAACCTGAACCGGTGTCGGATGCAATGCGTGGCATGACGTCGAATGAATTTTTTTGCATGCGCCTTGCTGAGCGCATACGGCTTCCAGTGGCCCCTGTCACACTGATGCACGTACCAGAACCCGTGTTGGTGGTGACAAGATTTGATCGAAAAATGACCGGTGACGGTGTTGAACGCCTACATTACATTGACGGATGCCAGGCGCTTGGGCTGTCAACTGGCTTCAAAATGGAACGACCGTTCGGATCTGGCAGGGATGTTGCGCACATTCGTTCGGGGGCAAGTTACAAGGCATTATTTGAATTACTGGAAAAGCATACTTCAACCCCGGCAAAGCAGCGTCTCGACTTGCTACGATGGGCTATTTATCACGTGCTAATCGGAAATATTGATGCTCATGCCAAAAAAATTTCCTTCAGATCGAGTAGTGCCGGATTGAGCATGGCACCAGCCTACGATTTGGTCAGCGGAGCATCTTTCAAAAATGATGCGATTGATAAGAGCTATGCAATGGCTATTGGAGACGCATTTACGTCAGAACAGCTTTGTCCGTATGAATGGGCTAATTTTGCAACTGGATGCGGACTGAAATTTAACTTGGTCAGCAAGATACTGAAAGACGAGGCACAGAAGATTCTCAGCGTTATTGATGAAGTAAAGCGCGAAGTTATCGATGAAGGGGCTGATGTTCAAACTATTGAGCGCGTCGAAGCGACAATCAAAACTGAATGTCAGCGTCACCTTCTTATGGCCAATGAAATCAAAAAAGTCAGCAAAGAGTTGTTTTGATATTTAGTGATGTAACGGAATACGGAAAACCGAAAAAACCAATGCGCAAGCAACTGTGCAACAACCTTTGAAACTCTTGTTCGGGTACGACAATTGGCATGCCATGCTCTCTTTTTAGTGGCGCGGGAATCAGTATCGCGCCACATAAGCAGTTCACTGGCGCGAATGTTCTACCAGTTTTCTCATTACCCTCTTTATTACCAGCTTGAAAAGTTAAGTCTAAAAGGAATGGCACTTATTTAAGCCGCATGACGATGAAGTCATGGGCGTAAGCATTTGAATCAGGGCGGGTACCTCTGGTTAAAGGTTTTGCGTGACTTCGCCCGCAGGAAAATTAAGATACATGATCACGACAGGGAGCTTAAGTAAGTGCAATTCCGGCTAAGGCTTGTTCAATATCCGCTGTGGTAATCATGGGCAGCCTCCTGGCGCACTTGATACGCCCGCCAATGAGGCATCGGCCTTGGGCTGGTATTGATGGCGCCCCATCATGGTGCATTTATTGCGGCCTCGTAGAAAATAACCCTGTTGTCTATGGTCATGGAGTCATGGCGTAAAACTTGCTATTAATATTCACAAGTCATCAAGAACGACTTGGCCGACTGCAAAATCCCTGTGTCGGTGAGAACAGATATTCAACGGGTTGAAAAAAGCGACGTGGATAGTTGACGCCTTACCGACCACATGACGTTCTTTAAAAAAACAAACCCAAGGCCTGCATGTTAAAGCACATCATCAAGAATATTGACACTGCGGCTAGCGGGCTATCTGCAGGTTTTTCAGGGGTAACACTTGAAACTGCTTTTCAGCCGATCATCAGCCTGGCTCATCATCGAGCTGTAGGCTTCGAAGCGTTAGTACGGGGCTACTCCCAAGCTGGTAAACCGGTATATCCGCCGGCAATTTTCAGTCTCGCACAAACCGAATTCGACATTGTTTATCTGGATCGGCTTTGCCGTGCCTTGCACGTCAGCAACTTTAAGCAGGCGAACCACCCTACAGGCTGGTTATTTCTCAACATTAATCCAAATGTCATTGTACACGGCAAAAAATACGGAACTTTCTTTCGGGAGTTGCTGGCGGCCGCAGGGTTGTCGCCCGATCAGATCGTCGTGGAGATACTGGAAAATACCCTGGTCGATGAACCGAGCCTGGACAATTGTGTGGCTTTCTATCGCGACTTGGGATGTCTCATCGCCATTGATGATTTTGGTGCCGGCAGTTCCAATTTTCAGCGCATCTGGCGGTTGAAGCCGCATATCGTCAAATTGGACCGATCCATTATTTGTAACGCTGCCAACGATGTTGTTGCCAGACGCATGTTGCCCAACATCGTGAACACTTTGCATGAGGCCGGCAGCCTGGTACTGGTCGAAGGCATTGAGAATGAAGCTGAGGCCATGATTGCGATGGAAACCAGCGCCGAATTGGTACAAGGGTATTACTTCGGCCGGCCAGTCTCAGGTCCTATTGTTGCTGACAGTGCCGCGACAGTTGTGTCGGAGCTGTTCACGCAATACCGCGAAGTGCTGGGATTGAGGCAGGGCGGCGACAAATATCAGTCTTATGTTGCAGCATTGGAACGCGCTGTCGCTTGCCTGGAGGGGAACGCGGGCATTTTCTCTGAGAATCTTGATTGCTTTAAGCCGTTGCTGGTACCGAAGGGTGGGGAATGCTGCTATTTGCTCGACCACCACGGAAAACAGCTTGGTGAAACTTGTGTAAATCAAAGCGCCGTCTATCTGGGAGACCGTCATTTCAAACCGCTGGAAAGCGGGCAGGGTGCCATATGGATTCGCCGCCCCTATTGGCTGCGCGCCATGTCAAGGCCTGGAGAAGTGCAGTGTACGCGGCCTTATCTTTCAATCCGTACTGGCCGCTTATGCGTCACCTTGTCGCTAGCCTATGATAGCCGGGAAGGAATTCGTGTTCTTTGCTTCGATCTGGATTGTGAGGCCGCAGAAGGCAATTAGCCATATTTCCAGAATTCATGGTGTCGTCACAATCACTCAATATATTGGCATGCAACTTGCTGAGTCATTGTGAGGTGCTTTGAAAACGAAGGAGTGCGGCATGGTGATTGAAGACCTGGAGCGAAGTGGGGTAGAGCGCTGCTACGCCACCTATATTTGCCATTCGGGCGGTAACCGTTATTGCAAGCTTTACCTTGGTTGCCGGACTTGACATGATCAAGGTTTGGTCAATTCCCATCAGGTTGATGCATTGGGTGCTGGTCGTGGCATTTGTTGCTGCATTTTATACCCGGAATTCGGAACTGATGCGTGACATTCACATCGAGGCTGGAACCATCGCCGGGGTCGTGATTGCAATCCGCTGGCTGCTGGGATTCGGCATGCGTGATTTTTCTTCGTTTCGCAGATTCCCGCCCAATCCGATTGCGGGCGTCAATTATCTGCTGGGTCTGGCCAAGGGCAAGGCTAAGCGGCATATCAGCCACAATCCTGCGGGGGCCCTGGCCGTCTATGCCATGCTGGCACTTGGCACGCTGACGGTAATCACGGGCTATCTGTCTTTCAATGAATGGTCCTTTCCGCACGTTCTGCTGGGAGTGGATCAGATCAAGAATTTGCATGGCTGGGTGGCAAATTTATGGACCATGGTCATCGCCCTTCATCTGCTGGGTGTTGTTGCGGGAAGCGTGGTGCATCGGGAAAATCTGCCATGGGCCATGATTACGGGTGAAAAGGTGCGCAGGCTGAACCCGATGGGCAACAGACATGATGAAATACCCGACATGACGGTGCCTGAGTTCATTCGGATCCGATATATCGAAGAAGCCGCCTATTACATCGCCGAACGACATGGCTTTGAGTCCGGGCGTGCCTGGGAGGATTGGCTGCAGGCAGAAAACAGCATTGATACATTGATCAGGAATGGGGAGTTGAATTATTCGCAATAATTCTGATGAAGCCTGGCCTCTTTGTAGAGCGCAGTCCGGATTATTCGCCCAAGTATGGTGCATGCCGCCAAAATTTTTAATGGAAATATAGCTAACCAAATGAATTTATTGACTATATTAACTTGGCACGGGCCTTGCTGTTAATTCATTACCATGACGATCAATATCAGTAAATCTTACGATGAAATGCGAGCCAGTGGGGACAAGGTCCGGAAAGTTTACGGGCCCTATACCGACTGGCTGGCTTCCACCAGCCATGCCCATCTCGCGCAGAAGACCCGCGAAGCAGAACTGCTGTTCCGCCGCGTCGGCATCACCTTCAATGTCTATGGCGAAGATGCAGGCGCTGAACGCCTGATCCCGTTCGATGTGGTGCCACGCATCCTGGCGGCTCAAGAATGGCAACATCTGTCGGCTGGGGCCATCCAGCGCGTACGTGCCCTCAACGCGTTTCTGAATGACCTCTACCATGGGCAGGAAATAATCCGTGCTGGTATTGTCCCCGCCAGCATCCTGACCAATGAGATGTACCGCCCGGAAATGCAGGGTGTGGATGTGCCGGGTGGCATTTATGCCCATATCGCCGGCATCGATATCGTGCGCACCGGCGAAAATCAGTTCTACGTGCTTGAAGACAACCTGCGCACGCCGTCCGGTGTTTCCTATATGTTGGAAGACCGCAAGATGATGATGCGGCTGTTCCCGGAGTTGTTTCGTCGTTATTCAGTGGCCCCGGTCGAGCATTACCCGCAGGTCCTGCTAAACAACTTGCGCGCCGTGGCGCAACCCGGCGTGCAGGATCCAACTGTAGTGCTGATGACGCCGGGAGCCTATAACAGCGCGTATTTCGAACATGCCTTCCTGGCGCAGCAAATGGGCATCGAACTGGTGGAAGGGCAGGATCTGTTTGTGCGCGACGACGCCGTGTACATGCGCACTACCGAGGGACCGAAGCGCGTGGATGTGATCTACCGACGCATCGACGATGACTTCATTGATCCACTGGCATTTCGCGCCGATTCCATGCTGGGCGTGCCGGGATTGGTTTCGGTTTACCGCAACGGCGGCGTGACGCTGGCGAACGCCATTGGCACAGGCGTGGCGGACGATAAGGCAACCTATACCTATGTGCCCGAGATGGTGAAATTCTATCTGGGAGAAGAGCCCATTCTGTCCAACGTGCCGACTTGGAAGCTTTCCATTCCTGACGACCGGCGTTACGTGCTCGATCACCTGGCCGAACTGGTGGTGAAAGAAGTGCAGGGCTCGGGAGGCTACGGCATGCTGGTGGGGCCGACCTCGTCGAAACAGCAGGTCGAGGACTTCAGGCAACGCATCCTGGCGAACCCTAATAACTATATCGCCCAGCCGACGCTGGCGCTGTCCACTTGCCCGACGCTGGTGGAGCAGGGTGTGGCACCGCGCCATGTTGATCTGCGACCGTTCGTGCTGTCCGGAAAGACCGTGTCGCTGGTGCCTGGCGCACTTTGTCGGGTCGCCATGACGGAAGGGTCGCTGGTGGTTAATTCCTCGCAAGGGGGCGGCACCAAGGACACTTGGGTGTTGAACGAGGTGGCATCATGCTGAGCCGTACCGCCGATCATTTGTACTGGATGGCGCGCTACATCGAGCGTGCCGAAAATATGGCGCGGGTGCTGGACGTGACTTACCGCATGTCGCTGGTGTCGCACGCCGGTGAAAGTGAAGCCACCCTTTGGCAGCCGCCGGTACTCATTGCCGATGACGTCGCCGCCTTCGAACGCGATTATGGCGATTACAACGCGGCCAACGTGATGCACTACATGGCGCTCGACACACGTAATCCATCGAGCATCGTCAGTTGCTTAGGTTCCGCTCGTGAAAACGCACGATCGGTCCGCGTGGCGATGTCATCGGAGATGTGGGAAACGGTCAATGCCTTATGGTTGGAACTGACGCAACGGCTTCAGCCCGGACTCAACGAGGCCGATATCGGTGAATTCTGTGATTGGGTGAAATCGCGTTCGCACCTGTTTCGCGGCGTCACTTACGGCACCATGCTGCGCGATGATGGGTACAAGTTCCTGCGGCTAGGCACCTTCATCGAGCGTGCCGACAACACGGCTCGCCTGCTCGATGCCAAGTATCACCTTTTGATGGCAGCAGCTGGCGACTTGAACGGTCCGGTGGACTATTACGAATGGAGTTCCCTGCTACGCTCGGTGTCGTCGTTTGAGGCTTACCAGAAGGTTTTTCGCGACACCATTTTGCCATCCAAGGTCGCGGAATTGCTGGTGTTGCGTGACGACATGCCGCGTTCACTGCACGCCTGCTTTGATGAATTGACACCCATACTGGAGCAGATCTGCACACAACGCGGCCGCGAATGTTTGCGTATCGCCGGAGAAACGCACGCACGCCTGCATTTTGGCCGCATGGATGACATCTTCAAGGAAGGGCTGCATGAATTCCTGCAGGACTTCATCGCGCTTAACAACCGGTTGGGGCGGGAAATTCAAATCTCCTTCCTCAATGCGCCAGCGCATTAGGGAATTTTTGCGAAGGAATTGCCATGCAACTGAATATCGAACATCGTACACGTTTTGCTTTTGATGCCCCGGTGGAATACACCATTCAGCAATTGCACCTGACGCCGCAAGATGGTTTTGGTCAACGCGTCAAGCATTGGGAGATCCGCGTCAATGGCAACATGCAGTCGCAATGCGATGCCTACGGTAACCTCGCTCACACGCTGGTGATCGATGGCAGGCACAGCATGATCGACATTGTTGCTATGGGCGAAGTGGAGACCGGGCTGGACGTCCCGCCGCCGCAAGAGGTGTTGCCGCTGCAAGTCTACCTGCGCGCGACCAAGCTCACCGCCATGGATGCGCGCCTGATGGAGTTTGCCCAACTTTTTGGCCAGCCCGATCATGGCCTTGAAAAGATTGAATTGCAGGCCTTGATGCACGCCGTCCGCAATCGTGTCGTGTTGTGCCGGGGATTACCCGAGTTGCGCGCGACAGCGACAGATGCATTTTTTATCGGAACCGGCAGCAATCAGGATCAGGTCCACTGCTTCATTGCCTGTTGCCGCTACCTCGGGGTACCCGCACGCTACGTCAGCGGCTATCTGTTCAATGCAGGCGATGAAATGATTGGCAATCATGCCTGGGCCGATGCCTGGGTAGACGGCTCATGGCAGAGTTTCGACGTAACCCATGGCCAACTAACCAATGGCGTGCATGTTCGCCTGGCGACCGGCCTGGATGAGCGGGATGCCCGGCCGATTAGCCTGATGCGGACTGATGCCGATGCATCCACCACATTCCGGGTGCAGGCACTCGGCATGCAACAGTCCCAACAATAGTTCTTCGAGACAAAATGACCAATTCACTGATACACCCCAAACAGGGCGACAAGGCCAATTCCGCGTGGTTTGAAACATATCTGGCGCGACTGCTGGAGGAACGTGATTCTATCGGCTTGACGGACATGATTCGTGAAATTGATACCATGATGATTACCGTCGAGCCGGACTGCTCGGTGGCCTACGTCAGCGAACTGGCTTTGATGACGCCCTATCATTATCTCGTTACGCTGGAGTCGGAATCCCATTGGACCCATGTGTTGCGTATCGACATGAACTCGCCGGATATCCTGCTGCGCGAGGTGCGCGATCCGGGCAAACATGGCATCTTCCGGAGCCTCAACGAGGTCTACCCGATCGGCGCACACAAACCCAATTCGCGCTATATGGGCGAAATATTTCGTGTCACCAATCTGCATGACGTGGTCGAGTTGCAAAAGGCCCGTGAAATCCGATTTTTCAATCAGGACCAGATTCGCAAGCTGGAATTGCCGGGCAACATGGCCATCGTCAAGCCATCCCCCTACACCCACAACATCGTTGGCTATTGGGAGCGCCCGCTGGATGAATTGCGGGTCTATGCACTCGGCAATAGCGTGATCCGTGATGACGTCAATCGTGGCTATCAAGCGGCCAAGGAGGTCCAGAAGAGCTTGGGACTGGATAAATTAATCCAGCCCATTGATCATCTTGCCACCCGTGTTTACAGCCAAAACCGGGAAGTGGCGATCCTGGAATACTTGACGCTGTCCAGCTATTTCTACTGGGGTTCCTACGATATTGTCAGCCAGAATTCTTCCACCAATGTTACCAAGAGCCTGCATTATTCTGATGAACATGCCAGTCCGGCCAAGGTGTTCACGGCGGCCAACCATCCTTATTTCGTCAACCACCTGAATGGATGCCCCTCTCCTACCGAGAACTTCGTGCGCAATTACGGCCCACGCCTGCACCACATCGCGCTGTCGGTGGCGGATGGCGAGGTGGGCGGTCAAGCCAACATCGATTATGTGGTGGACGCCATCAAGGCCCAGGGCCGCGATTTTCTGCTGGATGTGATCGGCTCGCGCGAGGAGGGACTCAAGCAGATATTCTCCAGCGCCTCCGAGCACTCGTCCCTGATTGTAGAATACGTGCAGCGCTTCGGTGATTTTGACGGCTTCTTCACCAAGCAGAATGTAGCAGAACTGACCGAGGCGGCTGGTGTAGAAGAGAATTTGCGCCTGTTGCAGGCCGAAAGCACAGTATGACCATCAAAGTAGCGCTTCACCACAAGACCGCCTATCACTACGATCAGCCGGTACAACTCGGCCCGCACGTGTTCCGTTTGCGTCCGGCGTCACACTCGCGCACGCCGATTTCGGCCTATTCCTTGAAGATCACGCCGGAAAAGCATTTCATTAATTGGCAGCAGGACCCGTTCGGCAACTATCTGGCGCGAGTGGTGTTCCCTGAGAAATCGACCGAACTTTCGATCGAAGTCGACATGATCGCCGAGATGACGGTAATCAATCCATTCGATTTCTTCCTGGAAGAATATGCTGAATTTTTTCCATTCAGTTATCCGGAACAACTGCAAAAAGAGCTCGCTCCCTATCTGGAATTGCGTGAACATGGCCCGTTGCTGACCAAGTTTCTGAGTGAAATCAGCCGTGACAGCCAAGCCATTGTCAACTTCCTGGTCGACATCAATGGTCGCGTACACCATGCTGTCAACTACTCTATCCGATTGGCCCCCGGTGTGCAGACTTGCGAGGAAACACTGGAAGGCAAGCTCGGCTCCTGCCGCGATTCCGGCTGGCTGCTGGTGCAGGTGCTTCGCCACATGGGGTTGGCTGCGCGCTTCGTCTCCGGTTATCTGGTGCAATTGGTGAGTGACGTTAAATCGCTCGATGGCCCGAGTGGTACCGATCACGATTTCACCGACCTGCATGCCTGGGCCGAGGTTTACATTCCCGGCGCCGGCTGGATCGGGCTGGATCCGACCTCAGGTCTGTTTGCCGGAGAGGGGCACATTCCGCTGGCCTGTGCCGCCGATTATGTCAGTGCGGCACCGGTCACCGGCGGCTTCACCGGACAGGCTAATACTACGTTCAGCTTTGGCAACCACGTCACGCGTATCCATGAAGATCCACGCGTCACCAAGCCTTATTCGGAGCAACAATGGGCGGCGATCAACGCGCTCGGCAACAACATCGACCAGCAGTTGAAAGAAAATGATGTGCGCCTGACCATGGGTGGCGAGCCAACCTTTGTCTCCATCGACCACATGGACGCGCCGGAATGGAATACCGATGCCGATGGCATTGAGAAGAGGGTGCTGGCGGGAAAACTGGTACGGCGCCTGCGTGACAGTTTTGCGCCTGGTGGCTTGCTGTATTTTGGCCAGGGCAAGTGGTATCCGGGCGAGCCGTTGCCACGTTGGCAGTTGGCCTGCTTCTGGCGCAAGGATGGCCATCCGATCTGGAAGAATCCTGACCTGCTGGCGATCGAAACCCGCGATTATGGCTTCACTGCAAGCCACGCCGAAAAGTTCATCCGGGAACTGTCGGGGCGACTCGGTCTCAAGGGCACGCATATACGGGAAGGGTTCGAAGACCCACTCTACTATCTGTTGCAGGAAGGTTTGCTGCCGGACAATATTGACCCGCTGGCAAGCGATCTCAAGGATGACCTGGAACGCCGCCGACTGACCCATGTTTTGACCGGCGATCTCGGCGCGCCTGTAGGCTATGTGTTGCCGCTGCATTGGAGTCGCCAATCGCATGGCTGGAGCAGCAGCCCGTGGGAATTCCGGCGCGAGCAGATGTTTCTGGTGCCGGGTGACTCTGCCATGGGCTTGCGCCTGCCATTGAACAGCCTGCCCTGGGTGCCTTTGGCGCACCACGATCATGAGCCGGAACGCAGCTTGTATGACACCGTGGAACCGTTAGGCGACATTGATTCCGAGATCGCCCGGCGCTTCAGTCAGTTCCAGAAGGCTGCCCGCCACCCTACCGAGATGGACGCGGCCGACGATGTTGTTGAGCCGGAACAGAAATGGACACCGCACACCGCACTGACGGTGGAGAGTCGGGAGGGGCGACTGCATGTGTTTCTGCCTCCTACCACCGATCTTGCGCATTACCTTGATCTTATCGCCTCGACTGAGGCCACGGCCAAGGCCTTAAAGATGCCGGTGATTATTGAAGGTTATCAGCCGCCGCACGATTTGCGTCTGACACGCTTGCCGGTTACCCCCGATCCTGGCGTGATCGAGGTCAATATTCATCCCGCAGCAAGCTGGCAGGAACTGGTTCACAATACGACTACGCTGTACGAACAGGCCAGGCTGACCCGACTGGGCACCGAGAAATTCATGCTGGACGGCCGCCACACCGGCACCGGTGGCGGCAATCATGTCACCCTGGGGGGCATCACGCCAGCCGAGAGTCCCATCCTGCGGCGGCCTGACCTGTTGCGCAGTCTCGTCACCTACTGGCAGCACCACCCGGCGCTGTCCTACCTGTTCTCTGGCCTGTTCATCGGTCCGACCAGTCAGGCACCCAGGGTGGACGAGGCACGCAATGACAGCCTGTATGAACTGGAAATCGCCTTCCAGCAGATGCCTGACGGCGAGGTGCCGTCGCCTTGGCTGGTTGATCGGCTGTTGCGTAACCTGTTGGTTGACATGACCGGCAATACCCATCGCAGCGAATTCTGCATCGACAAGCTGTATGCCCCCGGTTCGGACACCGGCCGTCTGGGCCTGCTTGAACTGCGCGCCTTCGAAATGCCGCCGCACGCGCAGATGAGCCTGGTGCAGATGTTGCTGTTGCGTACGCTGGTGGCCTGGTTCTGGCAGCAGCCCTATAAACAACCGCTGGTACGCTGGGGTACGCAATTGCATGACAGATTCATGCTGCCACACTTTATCGAGGCCGACATTAATGATGTCGCACGGGATTTGCAAGCCGCGGGTTTTGACTTCAGGCCGGAATGGTTTGCACCGTTCCTGGAGTTCCGATTTCCGCACATGGGCACGCTACAGGTGGAGGAATTGCAGCTGGATTTGCATCAGGCCATCGAACCCTGGCATGTGCTGGGCGAAGAAATTACCAGTGGAGGCATGGCGCGTTATGTCGATTCCTCAGTCGAGCGCCTGCAGGTCAGGCTCACGGGTGCAATCGGCGAGCGTTATGCCCTCAGCTGTAACGGCCGCCGTGTGCCGTTGCGGGCGACAGCGACGCTCGGCGAAATGGTTGCAGGTATTCGCTACCGGGCATGGAATCCACCTTCCGCGCTGCATCCGAGCATAGGTGTACAGGCCCCTCTGGTGTTCGACATCATTGATACCTGGAATGGTCGCGCCATCGGTGGCTGTACCTATCATGTGGCGCATCCTGGCGGACGCAGCTACGATACGCTGCCGGTCAATGCCTATGAAGCTGAAGGCCGGCGCGTCAGTCGTTTCTGGGATCATGGCCACACGCCTGGCGACATGGCCGACGAACTGCCGACGACCACGACCAACCACGACTATCCGTTGACACTGGATTTGCGCTGGCATGCACTTTGATAACTGATGATATTCAATACGCCATCTGACATCCGCGACGTGTCCGTGGCAATCCGGGATGCGGTTGCCCCGGTATTCCTGCTGACTGGTATCGGTTCGATACTGTCCGTGCTGGTGAATCGATTGGGTCGTGCCGTTGACCGCGCCAGAAACTTGAATGCACTGACTCTGGAACAGCGCAAAAAGTTTCTGGATGAGCTGGACATTATCGTCAAAAGAACGACTTGGATGCGATGGTCGGTTGGCTTGTTCATCTTTGCCGGACTTTGCGTGTCTTTGTCGATTGCCTCAATATTCGTCGGCGTGGCTGCCAGAATCAATCTGTCAGATTTTGTTTTGTTGACCTTTATCACCGCCATGTTTGCCTTGATCTGCGGCCTCATCTTTTTTCTCAGGGAGATTATTCTGGCGTCCCAGGAAGTGATCACCCGCCATCGTCAAGATCAGAATGAGTGATGCCGATGGTGCAAGGAGCCGTCCAAATTTAGGCGAATAGCCATCATTTAGTAAGCACGCAACGGTTAACTCACGGCAGATTGTTCGCAGAAAATTCGTTCATAATCCTCTTGGAGTTGGCTGGTCGGAGAGCCCCTCAGAGTCAATCCTTATTCGCATTACTAACTACAGTATAGCAACTGGCATAAGCGCATTTTTAAGAATTGGCTGAGTCGGATAGGGTATCTCAACTTTCATCTGGCAGAAGTTCTCATATATAATGCCTGTAAGTGAGTTGCGACTATTCATTAATAATCAAGAGACTAGAACTCTCAATGTTCCCCATTCAGTCTTTTTTTGACTGAATGATGGCTAGAGATGCGCCAGTCCCAAGCAATATAAAACGATAATCATCATCGCGGTTGTCATACTGGTGCTAATCTTAGGTGGCGGTGCTGCGTTTGTTCTAAAGGGAGGCGCACGGCGCTCATGCTGAAGCTACAGGCAAGGCCGTCTGGGCATTTAATGATGATCCGATACGTGGCTGATGTATGTCATGACCGGTATCCGAAACTAGTAAAGCTCGATGATAAACAAATTAATACCCGTCATTCAACTTGAGCAGGATAAGATCTTTGCCGTAAGCGGTCGAAACTAATGCTTAAAAAATCGAATCGATCATTGATTGTGGTTGGCGAGCCGATTCCATTTGACTGTTTTGACAAACAGGGCAGGGAATTGCTCAAGGCTGGTACAGTTGTAAACCAGAAGCAGATGGATGCGTTGCTTGAGCGAGGCTTGTTCTTTGAAGAAGAACCAGTTGCAGTCGAATCCCTTGAAGATGCTTCAGGGACCGCATCAAATAACCCTGAACTTTCTGGATTGCCGCTGAATGCCGAAGCGTCTGGATTTAATCTCAAGCCAATTTCACAAGACCTGATTCTTGATGAAGTTTGGATTGAAGAAGAAACAGGCCGAAGCGATGCCACAATATTTAGTAAGGAATCCAAACAGTCCGCACCAAATAAGGAAAACCGTGTCAATAAAAGATACCATGCTTCTTGGAGAGTGGCAGTCGCAATCGAAGGTTATAGTTCACGCGCAGAAAGAACCATAGATATTTCTAAAAGCGGGGTCTCAATTATGAGTCATTTCAACCTGAAACCTGGACTGGCCACAACACTACACATATTCGTCCCCCCGAAAGCTCACCATGAGCATAAAGTAATCAGAGTTCATGGTGTAACGCAGAATACTGTACATGACTCAAAACACAATTGTTTCAGAGTCGGCATCGCTTTTGAAAAGTTTGACGTGGAAGCTGACCGTGAATTCCTTGAAGCGCGCCTTGAAAGTCATAACAAAGTAAAATAATTTTGATATTGGCATTTCATGGCTAATATTTCGTTGCATTGATCAAGATCCTGCTTTGTCCACCTAGCTTAAGTTTTCGCCCATCCAAGATGCACCGAGTTTACCTTGATTGGTTTTCGGGCATTTCTTGTGCCAAGTGACTTGCACACATTCACGATACGACCTGCCGGGTCAGGCCTGATGGGGCCGTCTGAAATTTCAATGGTGAATTAATAGCCTGGTATGCGTTCTTCAACCGCCACTGGCTCGGCATCGTCAATCAGTGGCCAGATTAGCCTGGCGATAGTCTCAGAAGCCACTATCGTGTGATAGTTTCGCGCCTCATGGAGTTTTTCACGGAGGTCCTTGCGCACCTCCGGCAGGCCGGTCAGTTCAAAGATGACGTCAATCGTATTTCCCATACCAACGATTTGATCCAGCGTCACAATCCGGATGCCTGCAGCAGCAGCTTTGGCTTTAGTGGGGGTCTCCTCCAGTTCAGCCACACAAACCAGATTTATATTCTGCCGCAATCGCATCGCATCAAAAAATGCCGTTCCTATCCTGCCTAGCCCGATAATACTGATACTGACATTTTGCTTTTTCATGATCTATCCGGATACGTGTTTGATGAAAGGGTTAGGGGCAAGGCTCAAGGCTCAGTGATGTCTGTGCGGTTAAAAATGCTGTAAAAATGATCAAATGCCAGATTAGTAAATTCATCCTGACGCAATATTTTAGAGGTGCACCCTTCGCTCTGTTGGAAGGGCTTACAGCGGAGCATACCTAGATTTTGGTATGACCGTTTGGCGTGTCGTCAGAATATTGATTAAATAGTCACGGTCTGATGCCACCTCAAACTTATAGAAGCTGATACCAACTCTGAAACAGAAATATTTGGAGTCGTGGGTGGAATAGCAGACTTTCCCGTGGACGATCAAAATTTTCTGCGCGCTGCCATTACTTTGCACCGGCATGAGGATGTGCAATTCAACCTCCATGCCCAGTTCAAAATTGTAGTCAAACAATACAGCTGTTCCGGAGATCGAAATATCCCTGATTCTCCCCTCATGCAAAATTCTACCCTGCCTGACAATCGCCACTCTCCATGAAGCCCTATACCTGCCATCCTTGCGCGGTTCGCCTACGGGTTTTGTCAGGAGCATGTTCACGTGGCACAATCTTCAAAAACATAAATAGGGTCAATGTCTAAGGAGGCGCTGATTTATTCCGTTCAGCTTGCCTAAGCTGCCAAAAAAAGGGATCAGCCAGGCACTAATCCAGGAAAAGCTAAATCAATTCTAGCTGCTTGCTTTAATTATCCGATGACCAAACCCCAGTTTATTTATGAGCCCTCGATTTGTAAAGGTAGAAATTTTTTGATGAAAATGTCAAATGGACGCGGGCGAGAAAAATTGTCCATTTGAACTTTGCCAACATCCGGGCAAAGGATAGGGCAGGCGGTGTTCAGGGTTAAAGCAGCAAGTTGACCTGCACATTCACCCGCATGATGGGAGCAATTGATCCCGGGCCGATAAAGCTGCCGCAGACTGGCGGGACGGTTTCCGGATCGCGCGCCACGGCCACGGCGATATGCCGGTTGCCAGTGACCTCGCCCACCGTGGGATCGAAACCTTTCCAACCGGTGCCCGGCAGGTAGACTTCCACCCAGGCATGGGTGGTGGCATTGCCGACTTCGGTAGCCGGCGCATGCAGATAACCACTGACAAAACGACTGGCCAGCCCCAAGTGGCGGCAAGCTTCGATCAGCAGCGTGGCGAAATCCCGACAGGAGCCACTGCGCTGGTTAAGTGTTTGCGCCGGCGATTGAACGCCGGCTTCCTCGCGCATGCGATAGCGAAACTCCCGGCTGATGCTCTGGTTGAGTATAACCAGCAGGGCAAAGGTCTGCATGCCACCCAAAGCAAAGCCATGCAGCCAGTCTCGGATGTGGCGCTGGTCCTGCAGATAAATTGGTTGCTGGAAGGCGGCTAGATCGCCCTGCTCTCCCCGGGCATAAGCGAATGGAAATTGCACTGCGTATTCTTCCAGCAGAAAATCGAACGGGGCTTGTTCGTAATGCCCGATTACGACCTCACTGGCAATGGTCAGGCGATCAGACGGTGCCTGAAAGTTGACGATTGCCAGGGAATTGTCAAACACGTCACGTTGCCATTTGATGTTGTAGGCTGGACTGATTTCCAGTTTTGATGACTCGATACGAACGTCATGCCCTTCTCGCGGGCGAAGCAGTAGGCGGTGTGCGTTAAGAATGACCGAGCCGGCATAAAGGTATTCTGTCAGGTGTTGAATGCGCAGGCGTTGCATCACATCAATCTGGCGCAGAATTCAGCATTTCAACACGTACCGAAATTTCCCGGGGGTAGAGGGCCGGACCAAACTGGGTGAATATGGCCACGTCGGCTGCATCGCGACCATAGGCAACGGTTACCCGCCCTCCCCTTGGTTGGGATTGGGTGGCATCGAATGTATACCAGCGTCCGCCGACATAGGCTTCGAACCAGGCATGAAAGTCCATTGGTTGCAGTCCATGCAGATAGCCGACCACCATGCGCGCCGGAATACATAAGCCACGACAGAGGGCGATGGCCAGGTGTGCCAGTTCCCGGCACACGCCTTCGCGTTGTGCGTTGACTTCAACTGCAGATAACTGGAAGTGGAGCGAGTCCGGGTTGAAATTTACGTTGTTCCGAATCCAGGCCACGATGGCGGCTACCTGGTCATAGCCTGGTGCCGCATCCGCCACGATTTCTCGTCCAAGATCGATGAAACGGTCGGATTCACAGTAGCGTGAGGGCAACAGGTAAGTAAGTGTCGCATCCGGCAGATCCTGTACCTCAGCGAACGGCGCGCCGGGACACACGTCCAACTGGTCGGCCGTCATGATGTCGGATGCGGTGCGAATGAAGAATTCACCGGAAGGCGCGATCAGGCGCTGACACAGATTGCCATAATGGTCGGTATATTCGACCACGGGCACGCTCGGTATTAGTGTATATGACTCGCGCGCTACCCATTGATGCAATCCGCTGCGTGGACGCAGCATCAGAATGAAGGGGGTAGGAATGCTCACGTCAAAGCTAATGTCACAACCGGTACGGAGCCACACAGAGGGGGTTTCCTTAATTTTGTCTAGATAGCACTGATTTATTCGAAATTATGCCCTTCGGCAAGCTCAGGACAGGCTTTGATCAATCAGTGCATCCTTAAATAATTTTCGATCAATTAGACGGAGTTTACGCCGACTCAGCCGGTATTGCGAAGACCAGCGGCAATGCCGTTGATCGTGAGATGGATGTTTCGACGCACCCGGTCATCGGTGGCGCCCGCGCGGTGGCGCCTGATTAGCTCGATCTGCAGGTGATTGAGCGGGTCAAGGTAGGGTAAGCGGCGCCGTATGGATTCCGCCAGTGCAGGGTTGCTAGACAACCTGACCGGGCTGTCGAGCAGCACGGTCAGTGCCTGAGCGGTGAGTTCATGCTCGTGTTTGATACGACCGTAAACATGGTTGCGCAGAGTTTCATCTTCCACCAACTGGGCGTAACGCCCGGCCATCTCCAGATCGGTTTTGGCAAGCACCATATCCATGTTCGAGAGCAGAGTCTTGAATAGTGGCCATTCCTGGTGCATCTGGCGCAGGATCTGCAGGCGTGCTTGCTTGCCGGCCGCATCCATGCCGGAATTCAAGTAATGATCAATGGCACTGCCAAAGCCATACCAGCCGGGTAGCAGCAGTCGGCACTGGCCCCAGGAGAAACCCCACGGGATCGCGCGTAGATCCTCGATGCGTTGCGTGGCCTTTCGCGCTGAGGGGCGGCTGCCAATGTTGAGTTCGGCTATTTCGTTGATCGGGGTGGCACTGAAAAAATACTCAGTGAATCCTGGCGTCTCGTAGACCAGATTGCGATACTCGGCCATGGCGGTAGCCGAGAGTTTGTCCATTAAGGCCTCAAACTCATGGCGCCGGACAGGGGACAACTGATCTTGCGGAAACAGCGTGGCGTCGATGGTGGCGGCAACCATGGTTTCAAGGTTACGGCGGGCGACCCTGGGGTCGGAAAACTTGTTACTGATGATTTCGCCCTGTTCGGTAAGGCGAATCTGACCATCCACCGTGCCCTGCGGCTGCGCCATGATGGCCTGGTAGGTCGGGCCGCCGCCACGGCCGACAGTCCCGCCACGGCCATGAAACAGACGCAGGCGGGTTTTGGCTTGGCGGAACAGTTCTACCAGGTAAATTTCCGCCTTGTACAACTCCCAATTGGAGGTCAGGAAGCCCCCATCCTTGTTGCTATCGGAATAGCCCAGCATGATTTCCTGACAACCCCCCTGGTAACGCAGCAGGTGACGGATGCCGGTCAGACTTAGCCACTCGCTCATGATGCTAGGAGCGTTGCGTAAGTCCTCAATAGTCTCGAACAGCGGTGAGATGTTGAGATCCATCTCGACCTTGGCTGTGCCCCACTGGCCGCGCAACAGTCCGGCTTCTTTCTGCAACAGCGCTACTTCCAGCAGATCGGATAGCGCCTCTGTGTGTGAAATGACATACTGACGAATGGCACGCGGACCGAATTTCCGCCGTACTTCAAGGGCTGCCCGGAATACGCCGACTTCAGACTCCACTAGTTCGCTATAGTCCTGAAAGGGAGAATACAACAATCTGGGCTGGCTCAATTCAGCCAGCAGCGTCCTGACCTTGTCGGCCTCATCGAGTTGCGTGTAGCTGAATCTCTCCCCGGCCTTTTGAAACAATTCGGTGATGACCGCCTCATGTACATCTGAACTCTGCCGCAAATCAATGGTCGCCAGATGGAAGCCAAAGGTCTCGACGGCCTTGATCAGTTTTCCCAAGCGTGGATAAATCAGCGCATCTGCACTGTTGGCTGAAAGGGAAGCGGCAATGATGTTGAGGTCGGCCAGATAATCCGTGTCATGCTCATAGGCAGCGAGAGCAGTAGTTACGCCGGTTACCGGCGCTTTTACGGTCAGCTGCATACGGCTTTGCTGTAACCGTTCGAGCATCGCTACCAGTGCCAGACGGTAAGGCTCATCCTGGCGATGCGGGGATTGGTCAGGAGAAGTTTGTGCCAGTTGCAGTAATTCAGGCGTGACTTTGACTAGTCTGGTGCTGAGTGATAGTTCGCCCCGCAGCAACCGGGTCTCCTGCAGGTAGAAGTCGATGGCGGTGATGGCTTGTGCTTTTATGGCTTGCAGAAGAGTAGCGGCGTTGACGTTAGGGTTGCCGTCGCGGTCGCCGCCGATCCAGCTGCCCATTTGCAGGAAACCGGGTAAGCTGAAGTTCCGGCCTTCTTCGCCAAATTGAGTGATGATTTCCTGTTCCAGATCCTGCAGCAGTTCCGGGATGGTATCGAGCAGACTCATACGGTAGTAGGTTAGCGCATTGTCAATTTCATCGCTGACCGTCAGTCGTGAATATCGCAGCATCCGGCTTTGCCACAACAGGGTGATGGCGGCTTGCAGCAGACGCTCGTTGCGCAAGGCCTCTTGCCGGGACAGGCATTGCGCTTTGTTGGCCAGCAGGGCCGAGATGGAACGCTCAGTATCAAGCAGGCTCTTGCGTTGGACTTCGGTCGGATGCGCCGTCAGCACAGGCGAGATCAGAGCCATTGAAAAAAATGCCTCGATCGCAGGCAGCGCTATTTGTTGCTGTTTGAAGCTGGCCAGTGAGTGCGGGAGTTGACCCGGCTCCAAGTCAACCTCATGCTGCGAGATCTGTTTGTGGCTAGAGAGGTCCTCGGCAATATTAACCAGATGCTTGAAATAGCTGAAGGCGCGGGCGACGGCGATCGCCTGGTCTGTATCCAGAGATTTCAGCAACCGATCGAGTGTCTTGGCTGAAGCCTGGTCAGCATCACGATGAAACTTTACCGCCGCTTGACGAATCGATTCGATCATTTCGAAGGTCTGTTCGCCTTCCTTGTCTCGTATCACTTCCCCCAGAATGCGGCCTAGATCGCGTATGTTGTCTTTGAGCCACTTTTCATGCGCAACGGAGTTTGACGTCATGCTGGATCCCTCGATGGTTGATTAAGTTTTATACATTAGCAACTATCAAGCCAAGAGCGAGCTGGATGCCGCATTTGTCAGACTCAGTCTGTGCGTTTATGATGAAACCCTTTTCTCTTTATCATGGTAGCACTTCAATTCATGACTTATTGCGTAGGCATTCTGCTAGACACCGGTTTGGTCATGGCTTCCGACTCCCGCACTAACGCAGGGGTGGACCATGTGGCGATATTCCCCAAGATGAATATTTTCTCTCAGGCGGATGAACGTGTGTTGGTGCTGCTGACTTCAGGCAATCTTGCGATTTCACAGGCCGTGATCAATCGCCTGCAAAAAGACATCACTGAAAGCGTGGTGCCTAACTTGTATACAGCGGTCTCCATGTTTGAGGCTGCACGAATTGTGGGCGATGCGGTGCGCGCCGTGCACCATGAAGATGCAGAACATCTGCGTCGCCACGCGTCAGATTTCAGCCAGGCCATCTTGTTGGGCGGGCAGATTGTGGGGGAACGACCGCGTCTGTTCAATATTTACGCGGCAGGTAATTTCATTGAGGCGGTTCCTGAGACGTCTTATTTTCAGATCGGCGAAACCAAGTATGGCAAGCCCATTCTGGACCGGGTCATTGGTAATCATACCGACCTCGACGAGATGGCCAAATGCACCCTGATTTCGTTCGATTCAACCATTCGCAGTAACCTGTCGGTTGGCATGCCCATCGACCTGTTCATATACCGCGCAGACAGCTACAGCACGGCTTGCAAGAAACGCATCACCGATGCTGACCCCTATTTTAATCAGCTTCGGCGCGGCTGGGCAGAAGGGCTGAAAAAGGTGTTTTCCGAATTGCCTGCTCCCGACTGGTGTTGAAAGGTAGAACTGCCCGGGTGGTTGTGTTCCGGCTTTAACCACGCCTCGCAATTGAAGCATGCACCCCATGAAAAACCTGCGTTTTGTCGCAGGTTTTTTTACGATGCTGGCCTGTTTCGTGTTTGCCATGCAAGTCTTTTTAAAATCTGGCATGCCTATTGCTTATGTAAACTCGAGCTTCCTCCAAAGCTTAAATCTCCTCCTTTGGGCGCCTGATGGCGCCCATTTTTTTGCACGTCATGAACGTGTTAAAATCAACTCATGGTTCCCCATCTGACGACTGCACTAACCGGCCCGCTACTCGAACTCGAACAGCGCATTCTCGTTGCCATGCCTCGTATCGAGCACTGGTTGCGTACCGAGTGGCTGACCCACGGTACGCCTTTCTATGCCTCGGTCGATCTGCGCAATGCGGGCTTCAAGCTGGCGCCAGTCGATACCAATCTGTTCCCTGCTGGTTTCAATAATCTGAATCCTGATTTTTTGCCGTTGTGCGTGCAAGCGGCGATGGCGGCGGTGGAGAAGATCTGCCCGGAGGCGCAGCGCATTCTCCTGATCCCGGAAAATCACACACGTAACAGCTTTTATCTGCAGAACGTGGCCGCCTTGCTCAATATCCTGCGCCAAGCTGGACTGGATGCGCGCATCGGCAGCATCTCCCCCGAGATCACCGGGCCCACCCGCCTGGCCTTGCCGCAGGGGGGTGAACTACTGCTCGAGCCGGTACGGCGGATTGGCAATCGCCTGGTGTTAGACGATTTCGATTCCTGTGCCATCTTGCTCAATAATGACCTTTCCGGCGGCATTCCAGAGATCTTGCAGAATCTTGAACAATCTGTCATCCCGCCCTTGCATGCGGGCTGGGCGGTTCGACGCAAAACCAGACATTTCGCCGCCTATACCCGGGTTGCGCGCGAGTTTTCCGAACTGATTGGCATCGATCCATGGCTGGTCGACCCGATGTTTACCAGTTGCGGCATGATTAATTTCCAGGAGCGCGTGGGAGAGGATTGCCTGGCGTCGCAGGTGTCTGATCTGTTGTCACGCATCGGTGCAAAATACCGCGAATATGGCGTCACGCAAGATCCCTTCGTCATCGTCAAGGCCGATGCCGGCACCTATGGCATGGGCATCATGACGGTAAAAAGCCCGGATGATGTTCGCGGCCTCAACCGCAAACAACGCAACAAGATGTCGGTAGTAAAGGAGGGCCTGGAGGTCAGCGAGGTCATTATCCAGGAAGGCGTCTATACCTTCGAACATATCCACGATGCGGTGGCGGAACCAGTGATCTACATGATGGACCATTACGTCGTTGGTGGCTTCTATCGGGTGCATACCGGTCGCGGTATTGATGAAAACCTCAATGCTCCCGGCAGCCATTTCGTACCGCTTGCCTTCGACACCCCCTGCTCTTTGCCTGACTGCGCCGGCCAGCCGGATACCCTGCCCAATCGGTTCTATGCCTATGGTGTCATTGCCAGATTGGCGCTTTTGGCGGCTAGCCTGGAATTGGAAGACACTGCACCGAAGGGGTAACAAGCTATGATGTATGGCATCGTTATCATTCATCACTGGAGTTTTCATGCGGACCATTGTTGATCTGCCGGATGCGCAAATTGCTGCTCTGGGTGAACTTTGCAGGCAACGCGGGCTATCACGTGCGGAAGCGGTACGGCAGGCGGTCGATGCTTTTCTCAAGGAGCATGCAGTCGGCAATCAGTCGGCCTTCGGTCTGTGGAAAAAGCATCTGCCAGTGCTGGATAGCCTGGATGATCAGAGCAATTTGAGCGACGAACGACAATGAATGCGCTGTTCGATAGCAATGTCCTGATCGATTACTTGAATGGGATTGAGAGCGCTCGCATCGAACTGGAAAAATACGAGCGCGGTTTTATCAGTGCCATCACCTGGGCTACGGTCATGGTCGGTGCCACTGAGGAAACAGAAGCAGCTACGCGCGCATACTTGCGGCGATTTGAGATGGTAGTGGCTGATGAGGCGGTCATGGAGTTGGCTGTCACGCTTCGCCGCACCCAAAAATTACGCTTGCCGGACGCCATCATCTGGGCTTCCGCACAATCCCGCAATCTATTGCTGGTGACATGCAATAGCAGAGATTTTCCTGGGGATGTTCCTGGCGTTCGCATACCCTATCAAATTGAGGATTAATGGGTGAAAATCGCCCTTATTTTGGATCCGCTCGAAAGCCTGCAGGTCTATAAAGATAGCAGTGTCGCCATCATGCGCGAGGCATCAAGGCGGGCTCATCAACTGTTCGTCACCGGGCAGTCCGGTTTGTTGCTGCGAGATGGCGTGGCGCGATTACAAACAACTGCGTTCGAGTTCAGCCAAGGGCACAGCTGGTATCACTTGGGTGAACAATTTGAGCAGGTGCCCGAATTGTTCAACGCCATCCTGATGCGCAAGGATCCGCCCTTCGATAGTGAATACGTCTACAGTACCTATCTGTTGGAAATCGCCGAGCAGCAGGGGGCACGCGTTCTAAATCGCCCGCAGTCGATCCGTGACTGGAACGAGAAACTGTCGGTGGCGCGTTTCCCGCAATTCGCACCGGAATTTCTGGTGACCCGCAGCAGTGAGGAAATCCGAGACTTTTTGGCTGAACATGGCGATATCGTGGTCAAGCCCCTGGACGGCATGGGTGGCAGTGGTGTGTTCCGCCTGCACCGCGCCGACCACAACATTGGCGTGATCCTGGAAACCATCACCCATTACGACAGGCGCACCGTGATGGCTCAGCGCTACCTGCCCGAGATCAAGTCTGGCGACAAACGCATTTTGATGATCGATGGAGTGCCGCTGCCCTATGCCCTGGCCCGTATTCCGAAATCGGGTGAAACCCGTGGTAATCTTGCTGCAGGAGGCACCGGCGTGGCCCAAGCGCTCACCCCGCGCGATCGTGAAATTGCCGATGCGGTCGGGCCTGAATTGAAAAAATCAGGCTTGTTCCTGGTCGGGATGGATGTCATCGGCGAGCATCTTACTGAAATCAACGTTACCAGCCCTACCTGCATGGTGGAGATCTGCGCACAGACCGATTGCAATCCGGCGGCATTGTTCCTGGATGCGCTCGAACGCTCATGCGCCACTGTCTGATCCTGATTTTCATCCTGCTGCTAGACGGCTGCGGGCGCGAGCCGCTCTACCAGTCACAGACCTATGTGTTCGGTACCATGGTCGACATTACTATCTATGGCGAAACTGACGAGCGTGCGCGATTGCTGGCAAATCACATAGAGCAGGATTTTCAGCGCTTGCATGTTCAGTTGCATGCATGGCAACCAGGCGGCGAGCTGTACCAGCTTAATGCGTCTTTTGCCGACGGTAAACCGAGAGGTGTGTCGCCTGAATTGGCCGGGATCCTTCTGGACGCAACGAGTCTTTCACAGCGTGCTGATGGGCTTTTCAATCCGGCCATAGGGAGACTGATTAAACTGTGGGGCTTCCAGCGTGACGAATTCACACCAATCAGTCCTGATCCGGAACAAATCCGGGCGTTGACCCGGGCCCAGCCGCGCATGACCGACATCCAGATTGAAGGGGGCCAGGTTAGTAGCCGCAATCGGTGGGTAAAGGTGGATCTTGGCGGTTATGCCAAGGGCTACGCGCTCGACCGTGCCAGCGCATATTTGCGAGCCGAAAAAGTACATGGTGCTTTGATCAATGTCGGTGGCAACATCATTGCACTCGGGATGCATGGCGATCATCCCTGGCGCGTGGGCATACAGCACCCACGCCAGCCCGGACCCATGGCGACGCTGGATTTACCGGATGGCTGGGCGATCGGCACCTCTGGAGACTATCAGCGCTACTTCGAGTTTGGTGGCAAACGCTACTGTCATCTGATCGATCCGCGAAACGGTTATCCAACGCAGGGCGTACAGGCCGTGACCATTCTGGTGCCTCCCGGTGTACATGCCGGTACCCTGTCCGATGCAGCATCGAAGCCGATCTTCATCTCGGGCCTGAAAGGCTGGCGCCAGTCCGCAATAGCCATGGGCATTACTCATGTGTTGCTGGTGGATGGGCAGGGTCACTTGCACATGACCCGGGCCATGAATGCACAACTGAAATTGGTAGAAAAAAATGTCACGCTGGAAGTCCTTCCCTAAGCTGTTGCCAGGCGACTGGCTGATCTCGGGTCTGGCTTTGGCAGCTGTGGTCGTGCTGTTTGCGACCCTGTGGCACCCGGAACATGCGGCAAGACTGCAAATTCGAGATCAGAATGGCATCTATGCCACGTTCAGTCTGGCGCAGGACCGCGACGTCCTGGTGCCGGGACCCGTGGGGGTGAGTCACATAGTCATTCAACAGGGCCGGGTGCGCTTCAGTCAGTCGCCCTGCCGCAACCAGTATTGCGTGCACCAAGGTTGGTTGACGCACGGTGGCGAGGTGGCCGTGTGCTTGCCGAACCGGATTAGCCTGGAATTGTTGGGGGATAAGAAGATTTATGACTCGCTCAACTATTAGCATTACCACCACGATGGATGACCACCGGGTCGCGCGCTTGGCTGCGCTGGCCATTGGGTTGCACCTGGCCGAGGCGGTATTCCC
Organism: uncultured Methylobacillus sp.; assembly: GCA_903824575.1. GTDB lineage: Bacteria > Pseudomonadota > Gammaproteobacteria > Burkholderiales > Methylophilaceae > CAIJXJ01. Next base: position 36,778 of record CAIJXJ010000041.1, on the reverse strand, counting down.
CTCGCCCTTGCCTGGAGTCAAGCCGGGGATTGCCAATATCGTTACCTTGTATGTGTTGTACCGTTTCGATTTTGCCACAGCGGTGTGGGTTTCGCTGTTACGCGTGGTAGCGGGGAGCCTGTTGCTGGGTAATTTTCTTTCGCCGACGTTTCTGCTGAGCCTGTGCGGTACGCTACTCAGTCTGACTGCACTGCTTATCTCCATGCATCTGCCACGAAACCGGTTCGGGCCGGTCAGCCTCAGCATTCTTGCGGCGTTTGCCCATATTGCCGGGCAACTTCTGGTGGTACGCCTGTGGCTCATTCCTCATGCGGGTGTGGCCTATCTGATTCCCATATTTGCCGCCGCCGCACTGATTTTTGGTGCGATTAATGGCATGATTGCGGCGAGATTGCTAACCCCTGTGAGAAATCAGCCCTAAATGAAATTAATTGTTGCACTACTGACTGTCCTGTCGGCGCTGTCGCTGACCAACAAGGTGTTCGCTGCGGACTGGGTGGCTTTGCCCGGCGCCGGTTCGGCCGACCAATATTCCTATGATCGCAGCAAGCTCGTGATTCGGGACGATGAAATTACATTCTGGAAAAAAGTCGTTTTCAAGGTGCCGCAAGATCTGCACGGCAAGGTTGCAAGCTCCGGACTGCTGCGCGAGCGGATCAACTGCACCGAACATACGGCCAAGTTGGTGAGTTATTTGTATTACTCGGCCAGTGGAGAAACCCTGGAGTATGTGGTTCAGGAGGACGGAGAGCCTGCACCTATCGTTCCTGACACCGTGGGCGACGCTTTCGAACGCTCACTTTGCCCTTTGGTTTGGCACAAGCAGGAAGAGGCGCGCATCAAGGCGGAGCAAAAAGCGGCCGCTGCCGAGCTTGAGGCTCGCCGCAGGGACGAGAAGGATGCTACCCCCGTTGTCTTGCCCAAACCTGAACCCAAAGAGGTGAAGCTGACACCGGCTCCCGCTGCGACACTGCCGTCAGTTAAAACAGATAATGAAAAATCCGAGGCCACGGTTCCGGGCGCGCCGATACCGATGCCGCAGATTATCGAGCAGCTGTATTAAACCAAAAATCTCCTGTGATAAGATGCTTTTTTTTGGAATCACTCCCATGCGACTGCTGTTAATATGTTTTGTCCTCTGCCTCATGGTGACCGCTTGCGGCTCCAAGGGGCCGTTATACCTGCCTGAAAAACAATACCCGCAAGGCAATCCATGACCCTGTTTCAAATGAAAAACGGCGAATTGCACGCTGAAGATGTGGCATTGTCCAAAATTGCTGCCGACTACGGCACGCCCTGCTATGTCTATTCGCACGCTGCACTGACCCAGGCCTTCCAGCGTTTCGATGCCGGCTTTGCCGGCCATGATCATCTGGTGTGTTACGCGGTCAAGGCCAACCCGAACCTCGCTATTCTCAATCTGTTTGCCCGGCTGGGAGCAGGCTTCGATATCGTGTCTGGCGGTGAACTGGCACGCGTGCTGGCGGCCGGCGGTGATCCCGCCAAGGTGGTTTTTTCCGGCGTCGGCAAGACTGCTGCGGAAATGCAGGCAGCACTGGAAGCCGGCATTTTCTGCTTCAACGTCGAGTCCGAGGCCGAACTGGAACGATTGAGCCGGGTGGCGACTGACATGGGCCGGCGTGCACCGGTTTCGCTGCGGGTGAACCCCAATGTGGATGCCAAGACCCATCCTTACATTTCTACTGGTCTAAAAAATAATAAATTCGGCGTGGCCTATGAGCAAGCGCTTGCGCTGTATCGACGCGCCACGTCCTTACCCGGTCTGGACGTGCATGGCATCGACTGTCACATCGGTTCGCAATTGACCGAGCTGTCGCCGTTCCTGGACGCGCTGGATCGTGTGCTGGCGCTGGTCGATCAGTTGGAGGCGGATGGCATCAAGTTACGCCACCTGGATATTGGCGGCGGCATCGGCATCCGCTATACCGACGAAACGCCGCCTGATTTTGCCGATTATGCCGAAGCCATGCTGCAAAAATTGGCAGGGCGCACTTTTAAGCTGGTCATGGAGCCTGGACGTGCACTGGTGGGAAATGCCGGCGTGCTGCTGACCACGGTAGAATATCTCAAGCCGGGTGAGGCCAAGAATTTCGCCATCGTTGATGCCGCCATGAATGACCTGATGCGTCCGGCGCTCTACGATGCCCATCATGAGATCCGGGCGGTGCGACCGCGTGCTGGTGCGCAGACATGTTATGAAATTGTCGGTCCGGTATGCGAAAGTGGAGACTTTCTCGGCCACGATCGGAATCTTGCGCTGCAACCGGGCGACACGCTTGCTGTCCTCTCTGCTGGTGCCTATGGCATGAGCATGAGTTCCAATTACAATACGCGCCCACGCGCCGCCGAGGTCATGGTGGACGGGTGCCAGATGCATCTGGTGCGTGAGCGGGAATCACTGAGTCAGCTTTTTTCGCTGGAACATATTGTTGATAACTGATTGTTTTATAAGTTAATTTAAATATTTATCACGGTGTTGCGGAATGTTGCCGTTTGGCGTAAATTAGCGGTTCGCGGAAACATACCCGCGATGCAATTAACCTATAATTCAGACTCGGGAGAAGGATAATGAGGAAATTTTTGCTTGCCATGGTTGCGCTGTTTGCACTGACCGCAGTACCCGTTGTTTATGCTGAGGATCTGCCGGAAATTCAGGCGGACGATACTACTGTTTCTCTCCCGCCACTGACCGAATCGGGTGACGTGAACTGATGTTGTTGTAGCATCAAAAAAGGCGGAAAGCTGATGCTTCCGCCTTTTTTATCACCCGCAATCAATCAAAAATAACGGTCTTGTTGGCATACACCAGGATGCGGCTTTCAACGTGCCAGCGCACGGCGCGTGATAGCACCACCTTCTCCAAGTCGCGTCCTTTCTGGATCAGGTCCTCGATCTGGTCGCGGTGCGAGACGCGCATCAGGTCCTGTTCGATGATAGGGCCTTCGTCCAGAACCTCGGTAACGTAGTGACTGGTTGCTCCGATCAATTTGACGCCGCGCTCGAAAGCGCGGTGATAGGGCCGTGCGCCAATAAAAGCAGGCAGGAACGAGTGGTGAATGTTAATGATGCGCTGTGGATAGCGCCGCACGAATTCCGGCGACAGGATTTGCATGTAGCGCGCCAGCACGATAAGGTCGATTTGATGCTGGTCGAACAGCGCAAATTGCTGCGCCTCGGCGTCCGTCTTGTTGTCCTTACGTACTTCGACGTAGTGGAACGGGATGCCGTAAAATTCGGCCACGCGCCGGGTGTCCTGATGGTTGCTGATGATGAGCGAGATGTCGCAGGCGAGTTCACCGCTCTGGTGGCGATACAGTAAATCGACCAGACAGTGATCGTAGTGCGATACCATGATCGCCATGCGCGGGCGCTGCCGTGACAGCTTGAGTTGCCAATCCATCGAGAAGCGTGTCGCCACTGGTGCGAAATGTTGGGCGAAGTCTTCCGTGGCGATGCCGAAGCCATTCAGGTCCCATTCCACGCGCATCAGGAACAGATTGTTTTCGGCATCCTGATGCTGATCGGCGTGCAGAATGTTAGCATCGAAGCGATATAGAAACTCGGCGATAGCAGCCACCAGACCCTTGCGATCCGGGCAGTTGATGAGCAATGTAGCGGTATTTTTCATGGTGCATGAATTATACCGGTTTTCCGTGGTCACTCGATTGTGGTATCTTTTCCCCTAATCCTCTTTAAAGTCTGCCTTGCGTGAAGAAACAAACCCTTTTTTTTCTGTTGGCTTTTCTCCTGCCTACCCTCATCGTGCTGTGGTGGTGGGGGCTATTCCGGGTGGCAACCCTTGCCACTGAGGATCGCGGTCCAACCCGCTACGTTTATCTGGAGGTGCAAGGCCCTTATTCCAAGCTTGCATCCAAACAACAGGAGGTGGCTTCCGAGCTGCGCCGGCAAGGCATTGTCGCCGGCAGTCCAGTCGCACTCATTTTTGATGACCCGCGTACCACCAAAGCAGACCAGCGGCGTGCGCGCACCGGATATTTGATCGACATGACCGTAAACCCAAAGCCGCCACTTTCGATGGAAACCATTCCGGCCCGGCGTGTGGTGGTTGCAAGCATCAAGGCGCACCCACTGCTGGCCTATGGCAAGGTCTACGGCACCTTACTCGATTACGTCAAACGGCAGGGTGAAACATTGCATATGCCAACGGTCGAAATTTACCAGGCCAGCGTGCTGTCGGTTGAAATGCCACTGGGAGGACGACCTTGAGCCTGTTTTCTCTTTTGGTAGCGTTGACCCTGGCCTATTATCGGCCACTTCCACGGGAAGACTGGTTACGGCGGCTATTCCTGCCTTATGCCGCCGCTTTGGAGCGTAATTTCAATGATGGGCAGGCACAGCATGGCGTCATTGCCAGTCTTTTGGCCGTTGTTCTGCCGGTGATACTGGTGGCGGGCGGCTACACTGCGCTGACCCGGATTAATTCTCTGTTCGGTTTGTTGTGTGGCATCGGCGTGTTGTATGTCACCTTACGTTTTGCTCGCTTCGGCAGTGTCGCTGAGAGCATTGCGCAATCTTTGCGTGCCAACAATCTGGAAGGGGCGCGCGCCGAACTGGCGACCTGGCAGGCTTGCGAGACCGGAACCTATTCGGAAAGAGAGGTTGCACGCGTTGGCATCGAAGCGACCCTGCGCCACGCGCATCACGACCTGTTTGCGCCGCTGTTCTGGTTCTTGTTGCTGGGCCCCGGTGGCGCCTTGCTCTATCGTCTGGCCTACTTGCTTAAAAATGCCTGGGGCGACCGCAACGGTGAGTTTCGTCATTTTTCTTTGAAATTGTTTGACTGGTTGGACTGGTTGCCGGCTCGATTTACCGCAGGCAGTTTTGCTGTGGTGGGCGACTTCGAGGATGCCGTTTACTGCTGGCGGACACAGGCGGCATCATGGCCTGATGAAGCGCTTGGCATCATCCTCGCCAGCGGAGCGGGTGCGCTGGGCGTGCGTCTGGGCGAGGCATTGACGCAGAATGGCGCGTTGCAATATCGACCCGAACTGGGACTGGGTGATGAAGCCGATGCAGATTTTCTTTCCAGCGCGGTGGGATTGATCTGGCGTGTACTGGTACTGATGGGTGGCTTGCTGTTGCTGTTGACGTTTTCGCATTGGTTAGGCAATTAATGGATGTCCTGCTGGCAAATCCTCGCGGTTTCTGCGCCGGGGTCGATCGCGCCATCATCATCGTGGAACAGGCGTTGACGCGTTTTGGTGCCCCTATTTATGTCCGGCATGAGGTAGTACATAACAAGTTAGTGGTGGATGAATTGAAGTGCAAGGGCGCGATATTTGTCGAAAGTCTGGACGAAGTTCCTGCCGGCAGTACCTTGATTTTCAGTGCGCATGGCGTTTCGAAACAGGTACGCAGCGAGGCCGAAGCACGTGGTTTGCGTGTTTTTGATGCCACTTGCCCGTTGGTGACCAAGGTGCACGTCGAGGTATCCAAGTTGCGTGCACGTGGTTGCGAAATCATCATGATCGGTCACCGTGGGCATCCTGAGGTGGAAGGTACCATGGGGCAGGCGGATACCGGCATGTATCTGGTCGAGACGCCGGAAGATGTCGAGCGGCTTCAGGTGAAGGACCCGCATAATCTGGCGTTTGTCACGCAGACTACCTTGTCGCTGGATGATGCAGCGCGCGTCATCGCGGCCTTGCGTCAGCGTTTTCCCAAAATTGACGCGCCCAAGAGCGACGACATCTGCTATGCCACGCAGAACCGGCAGGATGCCGTCAAGGTGCTGTCTGGCCAGTGCGACCTGGTGATCGTGGTCGGCTCTCCCAACAGTTCAAACTCCAATCGCCTGCGTGAAGTTGCCGAGAATCAGGGCGTTATTGCTTTCATGGTAGATAACGCTGGCGAGTTGCAGCCGGAGTGGTTGGAGGGGCGGCTACGCGTCGGCGTGACCGCCGGCGCGTCGGCTCCTGATGTGCTGGTGAAGGCCGTGGTGGCAAGGCTCATCGCGCTGGGAGCCAATGATGTGCGGGAACTCGATGGCGTGGTTGAGAGTGTGGTATTTCAGTTGCCACGGAACCTTGCCACGGCATGAAAACCATCACGCTGGCGCTGACAGGTGCCTCAGGCATGCCTTATACCATGCGCTTGCTGGAACTGTTGCTGGCCGCCGGCCATACGGTATATCTGGTTTACTCTCAGGCGGCGCAGTTTGTCGCGGTGCAGGAAATGTCGGCGGCCCTGCCAGCCAAACCGGCGGAAGCAAAGCGTGCCCTGGTCGAGCAATATGGATGCTTGCCGCAGCAGTTACAGGTTTATGCGCGCGAAGACTGGATGGCGCCGATCGCATCCGGTAGCGGCGCGGTGGACGCGATGGTTGTGTGTCCTTGTACCATGGGGGCGCTGGCAGCAATAGCGCACGGTATGAGCGATAACCTGATCGAGCGGGCAGCCGACGTGATGATCAAGGAGGGCCGCAAGCTGATTCTAGTGCCACGCGAGACGCCATTCTCGGCTATTCATCTGGAGAACATGCTGAAACTGGCACGATTGGGCGTGGTGATCTTGCCGCCCAACCCTGGTTTCTATCACCAGCCCCACAGTGTGAACGATCTGGTTGACTTCGTTGTCGCCAAGATCCTCGATCAGTTGGGCTTGGAGCACAAGCTGGTCGAGAAGTGGGGCAGTTCCACCGCCTGATTACTTTTTCTGTAGCTGGTCCAGGCTGTACGCCATGGGGGCAAGCGCGCTCAGGGCCAGCAGGCCGCCCGCAATGGCTACATACTGCATGAAAATGACGGGTTCATTCAAGTGCAGTGCGACACCGATGAAAGTCGCGTAGCCAGCCATGACCCACGCGGTGAGGCGCGTCCTGAAGCCAAAAGCCAGGGCGAGTCCGCCCAGCAGTTGCACCGCGACCATTAGCGGGGCGAAGATGCCAGGCAAGCCGTGCATGCCCAGAAAGGCACGAAAATCTTCGTAGCCGGTCGGATTATTCATGAAAATCGAAAGTTGGATCACGATAGCGACCAGGAAAATTTGTGCCAATAGCAGGCGAGCGATGACCGGGATGAGTTTTTGCATGGGAGTTTTCCAGTTAGGTACCAAAGCGGCACATCATGCACGCAACCGAAATGTGCCGCAAGAGGGAGTTTAAATGAAAACATTATTTATCCCGGCATCTGTTTGCACATTGTTGCTGGTTGCCTGTGGCCCGAATCAGGCACCAAAACCGCCAAAATTGTTTGAGCCTCAACGCCAGGCGCTGGAAAAAGCCAGGGCGGTGGATGAGACGGTGCAACAGCAAGCAGAACGGCAGCGTCAGGATGTCGATGGGCAGACGCAGTAAATATTCGGTTGCCATGGTTTCATGGCAACAAGCCGAATTTGCGTTGACTACAATCCGTCGCCAGGTCTTCATCGAGGAGCAAATGGTGCCGGATGCCTTGGAGTGGGACGGGCAGGATGCCGTAGCCACGCATTTTCTGGCCGTGGATGGCATGGAGCACGCCATAGCCTGTGCCCGCCTGCTGTCGGATGGCAGCCTCGGCCGCATGGCGGTATTGCCGGCATGGCGCCGGCAGGGAGTCGGTCGCACACTGCTTGCGGCGGCCATCGACGAGTGCCGGCGACAGGGTTTTTCTCAGCTTAAAATCTCGGCACAGGTGCATGCGACGGAATTTTATCGGCAGGCTGGTTTTATCGTGCATGGTGATGTCTATAGGGATGCCGGCATTCTTCATCATGACATGCGGCTCGAACTCGCCCCTTGATTTGCCGCACAACACCCGTTTCTATAGAATATGCAGTTTTTAAGCAATCCCTTTCCAGGAGCACAGCATGTCCAACAAGATCATTTTCAAGGCTGGCGAAGCCACCATCTACACTGAGGGCAAGGATGTCACAGCAGCCATGCCGGAAATCCTGATCGGCGCCGTCGATGGCCCGGTTGGCCAGGCTTTCGCCAACCTGATGGCACAGAGCAAGGGCCATACTGCCATGTTTGCAGTGCGTGATATCAACCAGATGGTGCGCCCGGTCACCATGACGGTGCCAAAGGTGACGCTGAAGGATTCCACCAATGTTGAACTGTTTGGTGGCGTGGTGCAGGCGGCAACGGCCGATGCGGTCCTGGATTGCGTGATCGAAGGCATCATCCCGCGTGATCAGGCCAACGATCTGTGCATCATCAGCCTGGTGTGGATCGACCCCGGTTGTGCCGCTCTGGCGAAGGCCGGAACTCTGGACAAGGCGGACATGTACAAGAACAACTACGACGCCACCAAGCTCGCGATCAAGCGTGCCTTGAATGATGAACCTTCGATCGAAGAATTGATCAAGAATCGCCACAGTGTCCGTCATTGCATGTGGGAAGATAGCTGGGATCAGAAGTAATCAATAATTTTCGGTCATGACCGAAAGACTGAAAAGGGCAGCGCAGGCTGCCCTTTTTGACTGAAACAGAGTCGGACGTCAATTAGCGTGAGCTGACAGGCTAGTTGAATTTTTCAATTGCAAGAACATCCCCGCCGCCGCCTTTACTCCCCCCAGCGATTGAGTGATCCTGTTCGCACTCAAACGGTTTTTCTCAGTCCAGCGTAATTGCTAGAATTCTGCCCAATCACCAGCAGTTACGTCATTTCTGGAAGGTGGCGTTAATCGAACTGGTGACGGAGACTTGCCATCGACGCGCGACTTTAAATTCTCAATGGCGTGTATTGTTTGGTTCGATTGCTGGAAAAACTCACCCCCAAGCAGTTTCATCGCCTCATCCTCGTGGCCCTGCTGCGTCACCTCTACAATCTTGCCCACGCTCTTGTGGAATTTGGCATGGGCGGACTTGAGTTCTTTGTATTCAGGCAAATTGGAGTGCAATTTAGCCGGGCCATGAATCCAACAACCGAGGTCGCATTTGTCGTCACGTGAGACAGTCTCTGCATCTAATGTCTCGGAAGAGTTGCCTCTGATGTAATCGACCAATCGACTCTTCCACTTCTTATGGGCATTGACCGCATCATCAAAGCTGAATTTTTTATTAGACGGTAACGCTGCGACCGGCCTTGTGGTAGCAAGCTTTGACTGACGAGAGTTAGATGGACGACCGGAGGCTTCGTCTAGCCGGAATTGGCTGACAGCCTCAGACAGCGCATTGGCCTGCTCTTCAAGGGACTCTGCTGCTGCTGCTGCCTGTTCTACCAGCGCAGCGTTCTGCTGGGTGACTTCATCCATCTGGGTGATGGCCTGGTTGACCTGATCGATACCGGAGCTTTGTTCAAGTGAGGCCGCTGCGATTTCAGACATGATGTCAGTGACCCGCTTGACCGAAGTGACGATCTCTTCCATGGTCTGGCCAGCGACCTGAACCTGCTTGGTGCCTTCCTCGACTTCTCCCACAGATTCCGAGATGAGTTGCTTAATCTCCTTGGCGGCGGCGGCGCTTCGTTGGGCAAGATTGCGTACCTCGCTTGCGACTACGGCAAACCCGCGTCCTTGCTCCCCGGCACGGGCAGCTTCGACCGCAGCATTGAGTGCCAGGATGTTGGTCTGAAAGGCGATACCGTCAATCACGCTGATGATATCTTCTATCCTGCGTGAGGAGGTATTGATGGTGGTCATAGTATGGATGACTTGTCCCACCATTTCTCCACCCTTGACGGCAACCAAGGATGCCGCTGCTGCCATTTGATTAGCTTGCTTGGCGTTCTCGGCGTTCTGTTTCACGGTCGAGGCCAGTTGTTCCATGCTGGAGGCGGTCTGTTCCAGTGAAGAGGCCTGTTCCTCGGTGCGCTGCGACAGGTCAGTATTGCCTGCAGCAATCTCGCGGGCAGCCATATTGATGGCGTCAGCGGCTTCCTTGACCACGATAATAGGATCGACAATGGTCTGCAGGGTGGCGTTAAAGCCTTCGACGATTTTACGGAAATCTCCCTGATGCTGCCCGGCGTCCGCACGGGCAGTGACGCGGCCATCGGCCGCCGCCTGCGCCAAAAAGTTGGCGTCCTGCACGAGATTGTTCACGGCTGCTATACAAATATTGAGGTTGTTCTTTATGGTGATAAAGTCGCCATTATAGTGATCGGTAATCGGATCAGGAATTTCCCCCTTCGAAATTCGGGCGACATAATCAGCGGCCACGGTGAGCGGTCCGATGACCGCATCTAGTGTCGCGTTTACACCTTCTACAATTTTTCGGAAATCGCCAAGATGTCGACTGGCGTCCGTTCTGGTCTGCAGCCTGCCCTCGATCGCCGCCTGTGAAAGGTCGTTAACATCCGAGATCAACGCTTGCAGATTTCGCCTGACTTGCTCGATCGTGTCGTTGATGAAGGCCTTCTTGCCAGGGAACTGTTCCAGCGGCGCATCGAAATTGCCCTCACCGAACGCTTTGATGCAGGTCATGGCTTTTTTCTTGACGGCAATGTGGCCACTCACCATGGTGTTGACACCCTGCGCCATCTGCCGGTAGGTCCCTTGGAATTGGACACTGTCTATCATGACGTCGATGTCACCTGCATCATGTTCGGCTGACATATGATTCATTTGTGTGATCAGGTTATTCAGGGTTTCGTTGACGCGATTGATGTCATGCTTGATGGTGTCGTAGGCGCCTGAGTAGTTACCGGCGACTTTTTTAGTCAAATCGCCGGTGGCAAGACCACCGAGTACGGCGGCCATTTCGGTCGAGGCACGCTGAGTCTCGTCCGCATCGGCGCCGAGTTTTTCCTGCATCTCCTTCAGCCCCTGCAATACGATGCCGAGTTCATCTCGGCCCTTGATGTTGATCGCATTATCGAAGTTGCCCTGCTTGATGCCATCGAAAGCACGCAAAGCCTGACCAAGCGGATGGGTGATGCTGCGGATGATGAAGAACGCGAACAGCATCGCGGTAAGTGCCACAGCCACTGCGATTTTAATGAGCAGGTCGCGGGCAGCGACATACATGACCACCACTTCATCATTGGCCTGCTTGACGTTGGCTTCGTAAAAATCGATCGCGGCTTCTACCCCCGCCGTAAACTCATGCTGGGCCGGGCGCAGGTCGTTTAGCAGAAAATCCACCGCCGCATCCCTCCGGACGTCGATGTTGCCGCTAGCCTTGGCGCCTTGCGCCCGCGCCTGGATGTAGGCGTCCAGCAGCTGGTTGAGACGGGTTTCCTTTTCCATGTAGGCGTCTCGCGCCTTTGTGACCCTGTCGATTTCAGCCCGGCCTTTGTCGCCCTTTACGCTTTGCGTGAGCTTGTCCAGGTTGTCTTGTATCTGGGCCAGGCCCTTCTCGATCTTGACGCGTTCTTCCTTTATGGTTTTGTCATCCTTGGCGAGCAACCCAGTGCGACTGGCGCGGGCGACCGCATTGATCGCGTCGATTACGTTATTGGCCAAGACGGTCTTGGGAAACTCGTCGCTGACGATCAGACCGAACTCTGTCTTCAGTATGTCCATCTTGTTGAGGCTGTAAACAACAGTGCCTCCCAGCGCCACCAGTAATAAGCCGAACGCCAAGGACAGCTTCAGGCTGATTTTCAGGTTCTTAAACACAATTGGCTCCATTCATATATTTGTTTGGTTGGGAAGTAAGCACATAGGCATCCTTATACGCTTCTTTCAGATGCTGAAGTCCATTTTCAGTGATGATGCCTGAATTTTTTCTTTTTGAATCTTAAGGGTAATACTCCAGGCCTGGATTCTTCCTTGCAACAAGACTGGTGTTAGTTGGTTTATGACCCAGCTACTAGGCCCAATTGAACGACTCCAATGGGAGTCTGCATCGCCGCCGCTGGCGTGAAAAATTGAGCGGCGTGGCGCCGATGGCCGTATATGGATTCCACATTTTTCAGCGCCGGGCACGGAGCTCTATTTTTCTTCCCACTTGACTAGCATGTTCCCCAACGTAAGCATCGTCTCATCAAAAGTCTTGAGCCAAACTTGTAAAGACTCCGCACTATAACTTCCCTTTTTTAGTTGGGCATCAAGGGCTTCACAGGCCTGATGGAGTGCTTTTGCCCCCAGATTGCCAGCTGCCCCCTTGAGACGATGTAGCTGTTTTTCAGCAACGACAAGGTCGGGCTTCTGAATGCTCGCCATGATGACCGATGACTCTCCCGCACAGTCGGCAAAGAAGGTTTGTAGCAAGCTTTGGAGAATCTCGCTGCTCCCTCCGATCATGGTCTTGAGCATCCTCAGATCAAAGCCGGGTAAATCATCCTCAATGTCCGCCCAATCGTTGCTTGCTTCATCCGACGGGGGAGCGCTCGCCACCTTGGGCTTGATCCATTCACACAGGGTTTTAATCAAGGCTTCAGGATTGACCGGTTTGGCAATGAAGTCATTCATACCAATCGCTTCGCAAACTTCACGCTCTTCCTGGGTGACGCCTGCGGTCAAGGCGATGATGGGGAGTTCCTTGAATTGTGGCTGCTTGCGAACACTCTCTGTGGCTTCAACGCCCCCCATTTCGGGCATGTGAACATCCATCAGGATAGCGTCATAGCGATGTCGCTCCAATAGTTGCAGTGCTTCTTTGCCGTCATTGGCAATGTCCACATTCACGCCGGATAACTTGAGAAATTCCTTCACGACCTGCTGGTTGATTTGGTTGTCTTCTGCGACCAGTATTCGTGTGCCTGAGAGTGCTTGGCCAAGCTCCCGCAGATCAAGAGCTAGCGTTCCAGCCCGTCTTTTTTCATGGCGATGATTAACTTCATGATGCAGTTCGTTGGAAGCTACGCTGAATAGCAGGTCAAATGAAAAAATAGAGCCCTTGCCGGGGGCACTTTCTATCTGGAATTCGCCACCCATCAGGTTGAGTAGATTGTGGCTGATGACGAGTCCAAGACCCGTGCCTCTAAACTGCCGTGTGGCTGAGGTATCAACCTGACTAAAAGGCTTGAATAATTTCTCTTGGTCTTCTCGCGACATGCCGATACCTGTGTCGCAGACACGAAAGTGCAGGCGTGCGTGGGAACCTTCAGCATCCTGAAGCAGAACCTTAATCGCAACCTTGCCTCTCTCGGTAAATTTGAAGGCATTTCCAACAAGATTGGTAAGTATCTGTTGCAAACGTAACGCATCACCGATGAGATCAGTAGGCACGTCATCAGACACCTCTAACCCAAACTCCAAGTGTTTCTCTTCCGCACGAGCTGAGAACATGTTATTCAGGTTGTTGAGGATGGTATTCAGATTAAAGTGGCCATTCTCGATGATAAGTTTACCGGCCTCCATCTTGGAGAAGTCGAGAATGTCGTTCAGAATACCGAGCAAGCCTTCAGATGAATGATTGATTTTCTCCAGATAATCACGAACATCACTGGGCATTTGTTTGTTCAGCGCCAGATGCGACAGGCCAATGATAGCGTTCATCGGCGTACGAATCTCATGAGACATGTTGGCGAGAAATTGGGATTTTGATTTGGTAAGGGCTTCGGCAGACTCCTTGGCCTGAAGTAGTGATTTTTCCATTTCACGGCGACTGCTGATATCGTTGATGTAACCGTAAACATATTCACCACTTTCATCCTTAAGGTGGTTTATCGATACCTCAACGGGGATAATGTTGCCTGAAGAATGATAATGACGTGTTTCGATACTCAGGTGGCCTTTTTCTTTAACGGCTGCCAACAGTTGCTGAAGCTGCTCTGGCCCGACGTCAGGATCCCAATCGGGCACCCTCATGGACAGCAGTTTTTCTTTTGGCAGGCCGTAATGCTCGCAGCCAGATTGGTTCGTCAAAACCAGCCGGAAACCATCGTTCACATCCAGAACATAGAATGGATCGGCGCTGGATTCAACCATGGAGTTCAGCAACTGGAGATTCTGGTTGGCTATTTTCAAGGCTTTCTGCTGTTTTTGCAGAGTTAATTCCAATTGCTTCTTCTCGGAAATATCCCGCCATGCAACCAATAGAACTTTTTGGTTCTGGTAATTGATCACTGATATGGTGACATCTGCCCAGAAATTCTCCCCATCAAGTCGGCGATGCACCCATTCGAAACGGTTGTACCCAGTTTCCATTGCGCGCTCGATCTTTTCGGGCACGGACTCCATGGAAGTCCTCCCGTCAGGCTGAGTGGGCGGAGAAAGTACGTCCGGGGTCTCGCCAATGATTTCTTCACGACTTCCCTTCAGCATTCTCTCGGCTGCAAAATTGCAGTCAACAACCCTTCCACCTTCGAGCTCCATGATGAGATAGGCGTCAGGAGAGTTCCGAAATATTGATTGGTAGTTTTCCTCGCTTTTACGCAGAGATTCATTGGCTTCCTGGCGCTCAGTGATTGTCAAGGCCAGGGCATTTTGCATATTATTGATAGCGTTACCGAGATCAGCCAACTCACCCTCGCCAATAATGCTGATCTCATTGGTCAGGCTTCCTTGACCGATACGCATTACCGTTTCATGCAAATGGACCAGGGGCCGCGTAAGCCAGTGGCGAAGTATCAACATGACGACTAACATCAGAATGATGGTAAAGCCCAGTTCCAAGAGCGTGGTCACTATGGCTTCATGTTGTCCCTTCCCAAGAGCTAAGCTCAGGTCATACTCCAGCAACAGTCCTCCCACCAAGTCAGGGCGAATTTTCCCGGCAAGTTCGGCTAGAACAATCGGTTGATAAGCCACAATGCGTGCGTTGTCAGTATCAAGGACCATCGTAAAGTGTCGCTCATTCTGGATCAAACGAAGTTTTGTGGCGTCAAACGCTGGCAGCGAATCCCGCATCAATTGATTTATCGCCGTAGGCGTGGCCGAAAAAAGCACCCTTCCTTGGTCGTTGACTAATGCTACTGAGATGACTTCTGGAGTCGATCCTAACTGTGCGATCTCTTCAGTCAGCAGGACTGCCTGTTGCATCCGCAGTAGCTGCTCAATGCGATGTTGCTCATCAGCCATACGGTTCTGGACCAAGGCTTGTGCGTTAGATATAACAGTCGTTTCTGCTTGTCTGTTGCGCCAATAAGACGTACTAAGAGTCAACAGCAGGAACGCCATAGCCATGAGGACTGGCAGCCAACGCCCCAACCTTATAGATGATTGGCTATTCATTTTGTTATCGGCGGCAGAAAGCTGGGATCGACCAGTTGATCCACTAACACGGAACGACTCAAGAGTTTCTGTTTAAGCATCAGATCACGCAAGTTAACAGCCGCACTGATCAATTTCGGGCTGCTGCCAGCTAACTGTGCCTGGTTCTCAGTCAAGTCTGGTAACTTGAGACCTTCGAATTGTGGCAGAACCTGATCTGCGGTAACTTGTAGGAAAGGAGCTATACGATTGGCGGCATCTTGCGCATGCTTGGATAAATAGTCCAACGCCTTAAAGTGCGCTGTCACCATGTCGGAGAGTGGCTTGGAATGATTCAAAATAGCCTCATCGGTTACCACTAGCACATCCACGATTCGACCCGGAATACGGCTGCTATCAAATAGGATATGTGCCCCTTGGGCGAGTAATTCAGTTCGAGATGGTTCAAAGGTGACGATGGCATCCAGTTTGCCATCACGGTAGGCTGCAACATGCTCATTTACCGGCATGGGGATTAACTGTACATCAGTGGAGGACAGACCTGCGGTCGTGAGTGCAGCGTCAAGCATCACGGCTCCAACAGCTGAACTTTCCACGCCAACGCGCTTTCCGCGTAGATCAGCTAATTTAGCGATACTTGGATTGGCCATCAGAACATCCGCCCCATTGGACACATCCATCACCAACACAATGCGCAAGTCCAAGCCATTCTGTTTCAGGTTGAGCACTTCATCGAGCGTCAGCATGGCTGCATCAACCGTTCCATTGCGCATTGCCTGGGAGCTCTGGCTGGCGTTGGCAAGTTCTACCAGTCGAACCTGCTTGGTATCAAAATACTTGAGACTTTGGGCCAGGTGCATCGATTCATATCCAGGCCACGGAAGTGTTGCAACACGGAGCGGATGATCAGGTGGCTTCGCACAACCGGCAAGAAAAAAGAGTGCCGCGCAGATTAAAGTGATTATTGATCTTGTTTCCATTTCAATTTCCGTAATCTGGGGAGGTGGCAAAAATGGATATCAGAATCTTTTATGTCTGAATTGTCAATCGTATAAACCTATCCGATTATCGAAGTCGGTTAATTAAGCTTCTGACTGGCGTCGGCAGCGCGGCTTGAATCGCATCTTCTCGATCCAGCCAGAGGGTTAGCGTTTCTTCCGCCGGTGACAGCCTTCGAGTAACCAGCAGCGGTTGCGGCGTGATATGCAGGCGGAAGTGGGTGAAGGTATGGGTGAAGGCGGGCATGGTGGGCAGTAGTTCGGTTTCCTGGCCGTAGCGCAAACGGGCTGCCTGTTGTACGTTAAAGGCGCCGTCCACTTCTGGCAGGCTCCAGAGCCCACCCCAGATGCCAGTCGGCGGGCGTTGTTCCAGCAGGATTTGATTGCCGTCGATGAGTAACAGCAGGGTGATTGCCCGCTCCGGCAGCGCCTTGCGGGGTTTTGACGTGGGCAGGGTAGCGGTGAGATTGTCTCGATGCGCGATGCACAGCTGTTGTAGCGGGCACTGACTGCAGGCAGGTTTGCTGCGTGAACACAGCGATGCACCCAGATCCATCAGTCCCTGCGTGTAGGCTTCGATGTTGTCGGGTGGCAGCAGGCTCGTCGCTAGCGTCCAGAGTTCCTTTTCAACGGCGGGCTGGCCTGCCCAGCCGCTGACCCCGAAACAGCGGCATAGCACGCGCCTGACGTTACCGTCCAGAATGGCGCCTTTATGGCCGAATGAGAAGGCGGCAATGGCTGCTGCCGTGGAGCGTCCAATGCCTGGCAGCTGTGCGATAGTATCGGCGGAGGGCGGAAATTTGCCGCCGGATTCCAGCATCAGTTTTTGCGCGCTGGCGTGCAGATTGCGCGCCCGGGAGTAATAACCAAGGCCGCTCCATAATTGCAGCACCTCAATCTGTTCTGCAATCGCCAGCGTTGCGATGTCTGGAAAGCGCAACATGAAACGCTGGTAATAAGGGATCACTGCACTGACCTGTGTCTGCTGCAGCATGATCTCCGACACCCAGATTGCATAAGGGTCGCGGGTATTTTGCCACGGCAGATCGTGTCGTCCGTGCGTGCGCTGCCAGGCGATGATGCGGTCGGAGAAGCCTGACATCAGATGTGGGCGTGGGCGACCAATTAAAATCCCAGCAGTTTGTTGAGTTTCTTCTTGGCACTGTCTGCCGGGGTGGCCGGGGCCGGTTGGTTACCGCCGGTCGTTGCATCAGTTGTCTTCTGCTTGCCGCCGATCAGGCCACCCAGTGCGCCGGCAGCACCCCCGGCCAATCCCTGCAGCACCCCGCCCTTGCCGCCAACGGTAAGCAGACTCTTCTTGGCAATATCCAGCCCGATGGCGCCAAAATCGAGTCCGTATTTGGGGTCGGTGAAGCTGCCAGTCACCTTTACCGGGAAGGTCAAGCCACTGAGCGAATCCAAGTCCGAGCCGCCCTGCCCCTTGAGGGACGCGACCACGGTAGGACGGGCGGTGTAATTGAGGGTTTCGTGGCCGATGTCGATGTCGCCGCTACCGTTGATGCGTAGCAGGGGCGACTTCATGTTGAGGTCGTCATTGTGGGCGACACCGTTGGCGATCTTGAAGCTGGCGGACATTTCGCTGAAATCAGTGCGTTTCTTCTGGTCCGCAGCCAGGGCATTGCCCTTGAAGTTGAATTTGTTCTTGATGTCGCGAATGGTGCCAGCAATGTCCACGCCCTTGACCGCGCCGTCTGCCAGCAATAGGGCGGCATTGCCGTTCAGTGCCAGCTTCATGGCGTTGATGTCGGTGCCTCGGGTCTGGACATCGAGATGCAAGCTGCCGAGGCCTTCCAGCATGTCGTTATTGAGCGAGGCCAGCAGTAACGGGCCGATGTTGATGCCCTTGATTTCCTGTTTCAAGGCGAGGGCAGGCGTGCTGCGGGCATCCAGATTGAGCGTGCCATTCATGTTGCCGTCATACAGCTTGGCAGAAAAAGGGCTGATTGCGATCTGGCCCGCATCGGCCTTGAGGTTGATGCGGATGTCGGAGGCTTGCATCTTGGCGTATTTTAATTGACCAAGATGCAGGCTGCCTGCCGCATTCAGTGCCTTGAGTGCCGACAGATCGAGCGGCTTGGCAGGCTCTGCCGCTGTCGCAGTCGAGGTCTTCGAGTTGTTCGCTGGCAGGTAACGGTTGGCGTCGATGCGGTCGATATCGAGATTGAAGCTGTAGTGTGGCTGGGCGAAGTGCGCGACACCGATGTCACCCTTGAGTTTGATCGAGTCAACAGTAGCGTCCACTGTAGCTTTCGCCAGTTCCTGTCTGATGTCGGCATGAATCCCCAGTTGGAAAGCAGTTTGCATCGCCCCGCCCGGCAGGGCCGGGTCTTTCAGGTCGATATTGCCGGCCAGTTTGGGCAAGTCAAACACCAGGGTTTTCAGGTTGCCGGAGAAGGGCGTGGAGAACTTGCCGTCCAGCTTGCGCGCGCCCTGGTGGCCGGCAAGGTCGCCACTGACGCTGGAACTCTGGAACGCTGATGGCGAGCCCTTGAGGTCGGCGATCACGAGGTTTGCACTCAGCTTGTCGTCACCCTTGGTCTGAGCCAGACTGAGGCGTACTTCCTTGCCGCTGACTTCATTGTCGCGAGCCGACAAGCTGGGAGCATCAAGCTTGAGGGTTGTCATTTGGCCGCTGACATTGGCCTGCAGTGCCAGCTTGAGGCCATCCACGCTAAATTCCATGCGTTCCGGTTTGGCACTGAGGTCGCCGCTAAGCTTGAGGTCGGCAGACTTGAGCGTGCTGACGTCACCCTGCAGGGTAAAGTCCAGATCATGGGCGCCATATTGTTTTTGCGCAGAATCCGCCAGTAGCGTGCCCTTCAACTGCATTTTGGCATTGATGGCAGGATTGTCGCCTTTCACGGCAAAATTGGTCTGCAGGTCTATCGGCTGGTTCTTAGCTACATGCCCGGTCCTGAGCGACAGGTCGCTGATCTCGAGGTGACGATTGCCCATTTCGTCGGACAGTTTGAGCGCGGCGTTGGTGACTTGCACGCCATCGATGTCGAACTTGATGGCCTCGGATTCCTCGTCCTTGGACAGCAGATCGTCGAAGTTGGTGCTGCCGTCCTTGTGTCGCACGATGCTGGCATGAACGCCATCGATTTTGATGGTATCGATCACCAGTTGCTTCCTGAAGAGTGGCAGCACGGAGACGAATACTCTGGCGCTGGAGATGCCGGCAAATTCAGCAGGATCGTTGTGCTCGGACAACGTGATCTTGCCCAGATCTGCTCCCAGTTTTGGCCAGAAGGCGAGCTTGATGTTGCCTTCGATATTGAGCGTGCGCTGTTTCTTTTCCTGCACCAGCTTGACGATCAGCGGCTTGTAATCGTTGGGATTGAAGCTGGCACTGATGGTGATGATGGCGACGAGGAGCAGCGCGATCAGGCTGCCTGTTGCAATGAGCGAGTACTTGAGAATTTTGTTCATGAATGTCGTCCGAACAATAAAATTTTAGCGCAGTGTAGCACCAAGCGGGTGGTGGAAAAAATCCAGCGCTCCGTTGCCAAGAATCCACAGCGCGATGAAGAAAGCCGAGAAATATAGCACCGTCACGACCAGCCAGAACAGGGAAACGATGACCATCAGGCCGTCGTCTTCCAGCTCGGCAAACCCGTAGAACAGGATGGAGAGCGCTGGTAGCGTGTTATTGAGCGGTAGCACGCCGAATGGAATGGCCATCAGGAGGCCAGCGGCCAGCAAGATGAAGCCGCCCATTTTTTGACCCTGGCGTCCACTGACCAACTGCGTCAGGCGCGGTTTGGTGAACCTGCGGCAGAAGCCTAGGAACTTCAGGCAGACCCGGCTCAATAGGCCCCATATGTGTGCACTCAACACCACGTGGCGTAATTTTTGCGGTAGCGCAGGCGTGGCGTGGCCCTGCCATAGTTGCCAGCCTAGCGCGGCGAATGCCAAGCCCCCTGCCACTGACAGCGGCCCCAGAGGAATCGGTTGCAAAAAAGGCAGTGCCAGGATGATTGCGATGAAGGCATAGGCGGCTTCATCGATGCTGTCGATCGCCTCGCCCAAGGTTAGCGGGCGCGTCTTGGAAATTTCCGCGAAACGCTGTAATGTGGCTAGCAGGGTGGGGTAGTCGGACTTCAC
Source organism: uncultured Methylobacillus sp. (assembly GCA_903824575.1). Taxonomy (GTDB): domain Bacteria; phylum Pseudomonadota; class Gammaproteobacteria; order Burkholderiales; family Methylophilaceae; genus CAIJXJ01. Next base: position 16,649 of record CAIJXJ010000041.1, on the reverse strand, counting down.
TACCAGAAGTAGGCCAGCACCAGCGTGCCGAACACGATGCGATACCAAGCGAAAGCACGGAAATCATGGTGTGCCACATAACGCAGCAAGCCACGCACGACCACTAGCGCGCTGAAAAAGGCAACTACAAAGCCCACCGCGAAGACGTCAAAATCAGCCGCATGCAGCAGATCTCGCCCCTTGTAGACATCAAAAACAGTTGCCGCAAACATGATGGGAATCGCCAGAAAGAATGAGAATTCAGTCGCGGTTTTGCGTTCCAACCTGAACATCACGCCGCCCAGAATGGTGGCCCCGGCGCGTGAAACGCCTGGAAACAGCGCCAGCGACTGTGCGAAGCCCACTTTTAGTGCGTGTTTCCAGTCCATGTCGTCCACCGTGAAGGTGTCGGGTTGTGGTGCGTATTTTTCAATCAGCAGGATGGCGAAGCCGCCCATAATTAGCGCAATAGCCACGGTAATGGGGGAAAACAGGTATTCCTTGATGGCATGGTGAAATGTCAATCCCAGCACCGCCGCCGGCATGAACGCTATCAACAGGTTGATCGCCAGACGCTGCGATGCGGCCTCGGTTTTCATGCTGACCAGGGTATGTGCAATACGCGTGCGGTATTCCCAGCATACCGCCAGGATGGCACCCAACTGGATGACGATTTCGAATACCTTTCCCCTGTCATCATTGAAGTTGAGCAGGTCGCCTGCGATGATCAGGTGACCGGTGCTGGAGACGGGCAGAAATTCGGTCGCGCCTTCGACGATGCCGAGCAGAAAAGCCTTGAGCAGAAGGATGAGGTCCATGAGGTAGTCGGTAATTGTTAGAAAATCACATTCTACACGCGAACAATGCACCATCTATAGTAGGCAAATACAATGCGAAAAATTCCTGCACGAAGTATCATGAACGGGTGATGAAAATGAAGCGATTCCTGACGATTAGTTTTACCCTGAGTTGTGTGGCATTTCCGGTTAGCTCCTGCCTGGCAGGCCAGGACCAGAACTTGCTGGAAATTTACCGGCAGGCGCAAAGCAACGATCCAGCCTGGGCCTCGGCGCAAAGCTCAAATCTTGCTGCGCAGGAAAAACAGGTGCAAGGTCGCGCGCTGACACTACCAACAGTGACGGCTGGCGCCAGCGCCAACCATTCCAATACTAATATCGACTATCCGGGCGTGCCTGCCACGCCGGGGGGGGCAGTGGGTCTGCGTAATGGCCGGGAATCCTTCGAGACCTACGGCTATAACCTTAATCTGACCCAGCCCCTGTACCGCAAACAGAACAGCGTACAGTACGAGCAATCGAAAATTCAGGTGGCCCAAGCCGGGGAACAGCTCAATACATCGCGTCAGGATCTGATGTTACGGGTCTCACAGGCTTATTTCGATGTGCTGCTGGCGCAAGACAAGATCGATCTCATTGCCGCACAGAAAGCCGCTATCTCGCGTCAGCTGGAGCAAGCGCGCGCCAATTTCGAGGTAGGTACTTCTACTATCACCGATGTGCATGAGGCACTGGCGCGCTTTGATCTGACCGTCGCCCAAGAGATTGCTGCCAAAAATGACCTTGAAGTCAAGAAGCGTGCGATCCAGGCCATTACTAATCAACTGCCGTCGCGACTGGCTGGCGCGAAGCGAGATCTGGTGGCGGTCATGCCGCAGCCAGCTGACATGGATGCCTGGGTGGAACTGGCGGAACAGAATAATCTCGCCCTCAAGGTGCAGCAGCAGAGTTTGCAGCTGGCGAATCAGCAGATTGAGTTTGCGCATGCCGGTCACTTGCCGACCCTGGATGTTGTCGGTAGTTACGGTGATACCCGCGCCAACGGCGGGATGAATGGTTATGGTAACGACCTGAAGAATCTCACTGTCGGTTTGCAGCTGCAACTGCCGTTATATCAGGGAGGCGCGGTCACTTCCCGTGAACGCGAGGCGGCCGCCAACCAGCAGAAGGCCATGGATGATGTCGAGACGGCCAAGCGTCAGGCTGATTTGCAGGCGCGCCAGGCCTTTCTTAATGTCTCGAGTTCAGTAGCGCAGGTCAGGGCCTTTGAACAGGCCTTGATTTCCAGTCAGAGCCAACTGGACTCGACCAGTCTGGGCTATGACGTCGGTGTACGCACCAGTGTCGATGTGCTTAATGCGCAGCAACAGCTATTTGGCGCCAAGAGCGACTTGCTAAAGGCGCGTTATAGTTATCTGCTGAGTATTTTGCAGCTCAAGGCAGCGGCTGGCGTACTGCAGGACAAGGACTTGGCTGAAATCAGCGGCATGCTGGAAGCTTCTTAAGCCGCACCGTGCTCGCCAGCGGGATGGTGCCCTTGCTCAGGTTTGTACATTAGCAGCTTTGCAGATGCCGACGAAATCATCGACCTTCAGCGAGGCGCGACCTACCAAGACGCCGTCAATGTCCGGCATTGCGAATAGCTGTGCGGCGTTGGCGGGGGTAACGCTGCCGCCATAGAGTACCTGCACTGCCGAGGCGACACTGGCATTGCAACGGCTGATGCGTCGACGAATGAAATCATGCACGTCCTGAGCTTGTTGCGGCGTCGCCGCCTGGTCGCTGCCCACTGCCCATAGCGGCTCATAGGCCAGCACGGCATGTTCCAGTACGAGAGGGCCAAAGCGGCGGATGATGGAATCTAATTGGCGGCCAACGATGTAATCGGTCCAGTCTGACTCGCGCTCCTCAAGTGATTCTCCCATGCAGAAAATCGGGGTAAGGCCTGCCGCCAGGGCTGCATTGAAGCGGGCGGCTGCGGTGTCGTCCGTCTCGTGGAACAGGTTGCGCCGTTCAGAATGCCCGATGATGACATGCGTGCAGCCATAATCCACCAGCATGGCGGGTGATACCGCCCCGGTAATGGCGCCATCGTTATTGGAGCACATGTTTTGCGCTCCCCAGGCGACATTGCTGTCCAGGAGAAGAGATTGCGCCTGGCACAGGTAGGGGTAGGGTACGCACACCACGGCATCAACCTCATGCAAGTCATGGACACCCTTGATAATGCCCTCAAGCAGTACTTTGTTGGCAGCAATGCTGCCGTGCATTTTCCAATTTCCAACCACGAGTTTGCGACGCATGTTGTTTTCCTTTGAACAAGATTGGTTTGATGGTACTGGTCAAAGCCGCAGAGGTAAAGCTGAGGTTTGGATTTCATCAATTTGTCACATGAGTCGTTTATGTTGATGATTCCTAGTGTTTTTCGTGATTGACTAGTAGTATGCGCGTGCCGGGACACAATCCTGGACCGTTAAAACATCCCACAAGGAGAAGAAATTATGCACCACATCGTTAAAGTCCCATTTTTGCCTGCGCAAAACTATTCCCTGCTCGGCCTGATGTATGCCCAGCAATACACCCAATATTTTGAATCCAAGGGCGCGGAAACGCTGCAGAACGACATTCTAGTCAGTCATATCGCAGATTTTTGTGATTGCGTCTGACAGCAAGATCATCGACATGCTGGGCCTGCCAGTGAATTCATGAAAATCATGAGGTTCAATTCATGACTTTGGCTGGCAGGAATCCGAAATTCCCGGTGCACAATACAGTCAATGGTTTCAGAGCTGCTCGCTCGATCATTGAAATGTTGGCATTTAAACTAAAATTGAGGAGTTTCAGCATGTGGATCAAGCCTGAAGTGATAGAAATGCGTTTTGGTTTTGAAGTAACTATGTACGTCTGCAATCGTTGATCGGTCAAGCAACATAAAAAATGGGGGCTTTTGCCCCCGTTTTTTTAAAACCGGATTCAGGTTTAATACGGTTCAAGTTTCGCTCCATCTACGTTGAGTGAATGGCGCCAGAACTGGTCATCCCGATCGAACAGGCGATAAGTGCCGCGTGGACCCCAACTGCCTGCCGAGTAGGTGTTGATGAAGCCGCGCTCCATCGACCAGACCTTCAGGATCGGGTCTACAACGCGCCATGCCCACTCGACCTCATCGAAACGCAGGAATAGGGAATAGTCGCCCTTCATCACGTCGAGCAACAAGCCCTCATAGGCATCGTAATCTTCGTCCGCATCGTCCCGGTAGGTGGCGTCAAGGCTGATGGAGCGTGTATTGAGATCTAGTCCAGGCACCTTGACCTGCATTTCAATCTTCATGCAGTCGTTGGGCTGGATACCAAGTAACAACCAGTTGGGATTGGATGTGTCGTGCGATCGGTTGCGCAACAATTCCTTTGGCGGGTTCTTGAAGCGGATACAGATGGCAGAGCTGCCTTCCGGCAGGCGTTTGCCGGTGCGCACGTAAAACGGCACTCCGGCCCAGCGCCAGTTGTCGATGAATAGTTTCATCGCCGCATAGGTTTCCGTGACGCTGTCGGCGGCCACTCCGGGTTCGTCCAGATAGCCCGGCACTACCTTGCCATCGATGGTGCCACTGGTGTATTGACCGCGGAAGGCATGCGCATGCACTGCATTTTGCGTCACTGGGCGAATGGATTTCAATACCTTGACCTTTTCATCCCGCAGATGCTCCGGGCTCATGGACACCGGTGGTTCCATGGCGATCAGGGCCAGCAATTGCAGCAAGTGGCTCTGGATCATGTCCCGCAGAGCGCCTGCGCCATCGTAGTAGCCGGCGCGACCTTCCACACCGAGCTTTTCGGAGTGGGTAATCTGCACGTGGTCGATGTAATGATGGCTCCACAATGGCTCCAGCAAGAGATTGGCAAAGCGGAACACCATGATGTTCTGCACCGTGCCCTTGCCCAGATAATGATCGATACGGAAGATCTGCGGTTCGTCCAGATGCTTGTAGAGGCCAGCTTGCAGGGTCTGCGCACTGAGCAGGTCCTGACCGAACGGCTTCTCGATCACCACGCGCCGCCAGCCGCACTTTTCTTCCAGCAGGCCAATATTGCCGAGATTGTCGATGATGCCGGGGAATTCGGATGGGCGTACCGACATGTAGAAGATGACGTTGGCCGGGAAGGTCGGATCATCCTCCATGGTCATTTTCAAGCGCGCATAGGAGGCATCATCCCCCGGTGGATTCGCATGGTAATGGTGCCGGGTGAGAAATTTTTCCAGCGTGTGCTGGTCGAGGCCAGCGGCAAACTTGGCCTCAAGCATGGAGCTTACCTCAGCCAGCCACTCTTCACGTGTATAGAGTTCCAGACCGCAGGACAGGATCGCCAGTTTTTCCGGCAAGCGTCCCATTTTCTCGAGTTTGAACAGGGCCGGCATCAGCTTGATGCGTGACAGGTTCCCGCAGGCCCCAAAGATAATGATGGTGCAAGGATCTAATTCTTTCATGTCATGGCATCCTCATTCAATCGTAGTCCCGTTACCAAGCGGAATTACGCAGAAGCTGAAAACTCAGCAGGCATCAGTGAAGCATCTACCCTGGTGCCTAATAGTAAGGGAACAAAAGATTCAGGGACAGCGTTTATTTACTTCCAGCCTTTTGGCAGCAATACCCACATCCGGCTGTCGCGTTGCTTCATGGCGCCGGCCTGGCGTCCAGCCTCCAGTCCCGCACCCCAGAAGAAGTCGGCACGCACGGCACCCTTGATGGCGCCACCAGTATCTTGCGCCAGCATCAGGCGTTGCAACGGGTGGTTGCTGTTGGGCCCGGTCGTGCTGAGGAATACCGGCGCACCGAGCGGGATGTAGCGTGGATCGACGGCCAGGCTGCGTTCGGCGGCGAGGGGGATGCCGAGGGCACCCAGTGGGCCAGAGAGGCCGCCAGGCAGCTCACGGAAGAATACATAGCTGGGATTGCTGTTGAGCAAATCCCGCAATTTGTCCAGATTGCGACGCCCCCATTCCTTGATGCCCTGCATTGAGGCCTGGTCGGCCGTCAGCTCTCCACGATCAATCAGAATGCGGCCAATGGATTGGTACGGTTGGCCATTCTGATCGGCGTAACCGACATGCAGGCCTTCTCCAGTTTCGAGCGAGATGAAGCCAGAGCCTTGAATCTGCAGAAAGAACAGGTCCACGCTGTCGTCTACCCACAGCAGTTCATTGCCAGCCAGTGGCGACTGCACGACGTCAATTTCGCCGCGACTGTAATACGGGGTAACCTTGTTGCCATTGAGTTTGCCGCGCAGGCGCCGATGGGCGAATTCGGGGTAAGCCGCGCCCAGATCAATCACCAGCAAGTCATCGGGTTTGGCATAGAGCGGATAGCGGTAGCGCTCGCTACGGCTACGGCTACCCTTGAGCCATGGTTCGTAGTAGCCGGTGATGAGGCCGGTATCGGTGCCGTCCGGGTTGGTGACCTGATAGGGCGCAAGGTGTTCATGCAGTAGCGTGCGGATCTTGTCGTTTGATGGCGATGATTGTTGCGCCAGGGCTTCACAGGAGGCGCGCCAAACCTCCTGTTTTTTCAGCACACTGCAGCTTTGCAGCAGGCCGCCCCAGGCGGCGCTGAGATTGTCCTGCTCGAAACCGTTCAGGCTGTTCCAGTCTGCCTTGCGTAACAGGCCAAATTCGTTGCCCTTGGCTTCCTCAGCCTTGGTGGCGGGTGGCGGGAAGTAGCGCTCAACGTCGGGAATTTGCAGCGGCGGCAGTGTGTCCAGCGGGCCGCAGCTGCAGGTGTCTGGTGCCATTTTGATGTTTGCGGTGGTTTCCGCTGCCGGTTTCACCGGCAGTTCTACGCAGGCGGTGAGGATGAGCGATAAAACAAGAGAGGTGTACTTCACGTAAATTTCTCCGGAAGCAAGCAAGGCCATAGGCCGCAAACCACTAATGCAGCACCCGCGGCATGGAGAGCGTGAAGGCAGGGATGGGCGCATCGAATTGGGTGCCATCCTCTGCGGTCATGTGGTAACTGCCATGCATGGTGCCGACAGGCGTGGTAAACACTGTGCCGCTGGTGTATTGGAAATGTTCTCCCGGTTTCAGCAAGGGTTGGACGCCGACGACTCCCAGTCCGCGAACTTCCTGTAGTTCGCCGTTGGCATTGGTAATCAGCCAGTGGCGGCTGATCAATTGCGCCGGGATGCTGCCGGTGTTGGTGATGGTGATGGTGTAGGCGAAAACATAGCGGCTTTGGGATTCATCCGACTGTTCCGGCACGAACGCCGATTCGACTGTAACCGTGAATTCGTAACGCTTGTGAGAGGACATGGGTGTCTGTTGCCTCAGCTGATCAGGCCGGTGGTGGGGGAACTGGGCGCTGCCGAGTATAGCTTTTTCGGCATGCGACCGGCCAGGAATGCTTCACGTCCGGCTTCGACCGCCTTCTTCATGGCGGAAGCCATCAGCACCGGGTTGCCGGCGCCGGCAATGGCGGTGTTCATCAGGATGCCGTCGCAGCCCAGTTCCATCGCGATTGTCGCGTCTGAGGCGGTGCCGACGCCGGCATCAACCAGCAATGGCACCTTGACGGTGTCGCGGATGATTTGAAGATTCCAAGGATTGAGGATGCCCATACCGGAGCCGATCAGGGACGCCAGCGGCATTACTGCCACGCAACCGATGTCTGCCAGTTGGCGGGCGATGATGGGATCATCTGAGGTATACACCATGACATCGAAGCCGTCCTTTACCAGAGTCTTTGCGGCCGCAATGGTTTCAATGACGTTCGGGTACAGCGTGTGCGGATCGCCAAGAACTTCCAGTTTGACCAGCTTGTGGCCATCTAGCAGTTCCCGTGCCAGGCGCAGCGTGCGCACGGCGTCATCCGCGCTGTAGCAGCCGGCGGTGTTGGGCAGGTAGGTGAATTGCTCTGGCGGCACAAAATCAAGCAGAGACGGCTCCCCCGCATTTTGACCGATATTGGTGCGACGGATGGCGACAGTGACGATTTGCGTGCCGCTCGCGTCAAGCGCCGCACGTGTTTGTGCAAAGTCTTTGTATTTGCCGGTGCCGACCAGCAGGCGCGATTGGTATGCCTTGCCGGCAATGACCAACTCATCCGTAATTGTCATGTGTCCTCAGCCTCCGCCGACTGCGCCGACGATTTCTAACCGGTCGTCGGATAATAGTAATGTGGTCGAATGCGCGCCACGAGGCACAATCTCACCATTCTTCTCGATGGCGATGCGGCGACCTTCCAGACCCATCTGCTGGACCAGTTGCGCGACCGTAAAGTCGACGACATCGAAGCTGCGGGCATTGCCATTGATGCTAAGCGTGATCATGTCATGGTCAATCAGTTTGGTGAAAGAATCTGGATCGAGTAAAATTCAGGAAGTTTTGCGGGTGTAGTTCAATGGTAGAACGCTAGCTTCCCAAGCTCGATACGCGGGTTCGATTCCCGTCACCCGCTCCACTCCAACGGTCTAACATTGGAGTCAAAGTGTGAGTTTAATGGATTTTCGGGACTTTAGTATCTGTGGTTGATGGTTTAAATTAAAAATTTGTACTATGCTGGCAATTAAGATTAGTCAGTTATTATGGAAGTAACAGCCTCCTATGGGTTCAGCCTCAGAAGATATTCTACTCCCCGGATTTGTACTGAAATCAGAAGATGGGGTTTATGTTCTCCCCTCTGTCATGCCATCAGAAGATGCTTTCCGTATTTTTTTCGGCAAATTGTTCACCTATGGAGCAAGGTTTTCCGGGTTGAACTACGAACTGTTCCAGAAACTGCTTTACGATTTCAATTCCATTGAGGACAAGACCGCCAAGCTGCGCCTGGCGGATAATATTGTGGCCTTCAGTGATGCACGAAAGGCGTTGTACCGGAATGTCAGAATTCATGATTCAGGATCCAAGGCTGAGTATATGTTTGAGCCTGTGTTCCTGGAGGTGACCACTCAGGTGCCGGTTTATGGCGAACCGGACGAAGAGGGGACAGCAGCTATCGTGAATTATCGTCAGGTAATCAACTCGCAACAGACCAAGCTGAATTTTGACGAGTTTGTTGCCGATATGTGGCAAGACGGCGTGCAGTTTGGTATCAATGCCCAACTCGTGAAAAACACCATAGCACATGGCCAGATGGGGCTTGTCGTCATCGCTAACGAACGCCCTGCCATTCCCGGTATCGATGCCGAATTGCAGGAGTCTTGCGAAGGCTTGCATCGGGATGACTCGCCCTCGGTTAATTCCAGTGGGAAAACCGACTTGCGCCGATTTAAAAATCGCTTCCCGCAGATTAAAAAAGGCCAGCGCATGATGCGGAAAATTCCGCGCACGATGGGCAAGTGGGGCTTTTTGGTGACCGGAAAGCCGGTAGAGCCGGAACTGCCGAAGGATCTGGACATGCACCAATTGGCGGGGCCTGGCACCAAGGTTGAAGCAAGCAAGGATGGCGAATTTATCGTTGCTATCGCAGATGGATTTCTCTCCATTGACCTTGAGTCGAATCGTATTTCCGTCACGGAGAAGATAGAGAACAAGGGTGGTATCAGCGCCAAGACAACAGGTGATCTTAGCCTGTCAGTTGATGATTTTGTCGAGCGCGGTGAAGTGCAGGAGGGCCGGTTGGTCGAAGGCAAGCACATGCATTTCTTTGCCCCGGTCTATGGCACCCTGCTGTCCAATGGTGGAAATATCATTCTGGAAGAAAATCTGTCTGCCGGTGCTGCGAAGAGTCCCGGTGGTAGTATTACCGTCAAGGAAAGGGCATCAAACTCGATCATTGAAGCTGTGGATGGAAGAATCGAACTTAATTACGCGGAAAGCTGCACGATTATAGGCCGGGAAGTGATCATTGATCAGGGGATCAACTGCACCATTTTGGCGGACAGTCTGACCATGGGGATATCCGAAGGTTGTGCCATCGCGGCGAAATCGGTGAAGTTGAAAACCTCTGCTGCGCGCAAGCATATTGAAACAGTCATTACTCTTCTGGTTCCAGATCCATCGGGTTTTCACAAGCAAGTTGAGGTGCTTTCAAAGTCGCTGGAAGAAAAGAAGATTGCAGCGGATGCTTTTGACCCTTCAATTGCAGCGGCAAAATCTGATCCCAGCTTTGCCAAATTTCTGTCCCTCAAGAACATGGTCAGTTCCGGCAAGCTCAAATTTTCCCCGGAACAGGAACAGAATTTTAACCAATCGGCCACAAAATTTTCTTCCGCGCTAAAGGCCCTGGAGAAAATTCTTGCCGAGAAACAATCGGCGTTACTGGCCCACAAAAAAGTGTATGACGCCTTGGAGAGTTTGAAAGCGAACTGGGGATCGGATGCCGCCGGCAGGCAATGCAAGATTACCGAGGTTGTCGGCGCGACAATCGTTCAGCAGATGCTGAGCAATATGGGATTGAGTTATTTTAGTGCGATGCCGGCAAAAGATATGACGCATACTCTGCGGCAGCATGCACTGGCACCGCAACGCATCTTCTCGGGTCATCACGGCGGCGTCGATTGGCAGTATAAGGCCGATTAGGCGTCATCCATGCCCTTCCCCCAGGGTGTTCAGTTTTTACCTGTAACCCCCTATTCCTGCATACTGGTCGGAAATAAATGACCTTCTGTCGTCTGATTTCCACCGTTCATCGATCAGTTTTGACAGACATCTCGCCAGTCCTTAAATTCCCATCATCTGTAAAGGGCAAACCTCGCCGAAAGGCAGGGAAGCAAAACCACCGGTCTAAAGGAGAAATCCCATGACATCGGGGTCACCGGATTGTTATACGTCAAACGCTTGCGACTGAGGTCGCACGCATCCGGAATTCATGTTTGCCCGCAGTGATATAGGGGAAATACATGAAAAATTCCGTAGAAAAACAATTCCTTAGTACCCCCAATGATTTTTGCAATCCTATTGCTGTAGATGTGTTTGATCGCCATCAGCATCAGGCCGGTAACAGATTGAAATCTGTTCTGTCAGTTCTGAAACTTCAGAATTGTGGGGGTGCATCATGAGCATGCCGCAGAAAATGCTAAGCAGTGAAGACTTGCCCGGTCATTACATCTCACCTGATCAACTTTGTGTCGGACTGTACGTGCACCTTGATCTGGGATGGATGCAGCATCCGTTTGTCTTTCGCAATTTCAAGATCAAGAACGAAGAGCAGATCGATCGGGTCCGTGCGTTGAATCTGAGACAGATTCGTTACGATCCCCTGCGTAGCGATGTCGTGCCCGGCGCCAGTGAATCTGAAGCAATAGCGCAGATGCAAATCGGGCAAGTGGCTCCAGTCGCGCCAGTTGAATCTGCTGCAATGCAAGTGCTTACTTCATCTGAAAAAGCCATGCAGCAGGCATTGCGACTTAAGCAATTGAATGAGGCCATATTGCATGCTGATCAGGAATTTTCAAGGAACGCAATAAAAGTACGTGGAGTGATACGCGATCTGAGCGAATATCCGGAGTCTGCCAAAGCAATGGCCGAAACGATGGTCACCGACATGGTTAACTCAGTGATGACGGAGTCTGATGTTGCATTGCACGCGATCAGCAGTCATGGCCGTAACGAGGAACCCTTCGTTCATTCGCTCAATGTTACCGTGCTGGCTCTGATGCTTGCCAAATCGCTTGATATGAAAGATGAACATATTCAAATGCTGGGCATGGCAGCATTGTTTCATGATGCAGGGAAGGAAGAATCGCCCAGAAAAAAGTCATTCTTGGACTTGCATTGCGAGACGGGTTACAGCATTACGCAAAGATCAGGTTTTCCGGAACGAGTTTCTGAAATCATTCTGCAACATCATGAATGCATGGATGGCTCAGGGTTTCCAAAGCGCCTCAGGGCTGATGCAATTGATCCGCTGGCGCGCTTGGTGGCGATGGTGAACCATTACGATAATCTGTGCAATCCGCGGCAATTTTCCGAGGCGCTAACGCCTTATGAAGCGTTGTCGAAAATGTATGGCAGCTATCCTGAGAAATTCGATCCGCGCATGCTGAAGATGCTGGTCAAGTTGCTTGGGGTTTATCCGCCAGGCAGCATCGTACAGCTGTCGAATGGCCTGTATGGCATGGTGATCACATCGAATCATGATCAGCCGCTGTTACCCTACGTGATGGTTTATTTGCCCAAGGTGGCACGTGAAACACCGGTTGTCATCAATTTGGGAGAGAGCAACAATCTCAAGATCAGAAACAGCCTGCAAGCCAGCCAATTGCCCAGAGAAGTGTTTGATTATCTTGGTCCGCGCAAGCGTATCAGCTACTATTTCCTCAAGAAGGAAGCGGCTCAGGATTTGCAGGTACGCCCTGAAAGTCCCATCGTAAAGGGTACGGATCAGCTTGCTTGCAGTGCCGCAGCATAGTCCTTCGGCACTGAAGGCTGGATTGGAATCAGCAATTGATTTCCGTTATTACTGGCGCGTGGTCTGACGGACGCTCCAGTTTACGCGGCGCCTTGTCGATCCAGCAGGCACTACAGAGCTTCGCCAGTTCCGGTGTCAGCAGGATGTGGTCGATGCGCAAACCCATGTCGCGACGAAAGGCTGCCATGCGGTAATCCCACCAGCTGAAAGACTGGTCATCCTGTTCGAATAGTCGAAATGCATCGGTCAATCCCAGTGCCTGTAATGCTGAAAATGCCGCCCGTTCTGCCGGGCTTACCAGTACCTGTCCCTCCCAGGCCATGGGGTCATGCACGTCACGGTCTTGCGGGGCGATGTTGTAATCACCCAACAAGGCGAGTCTGGGGTGTTTCACAATTTCGTCCTTCAGCCAGTTGGTTAGAGCCTCCAGCCAGCGTAGCTTATATTGATATTTGTCCGAATCGAGGGCCTGACCATTGGGGATGTAGGCGCATACGATCCGCACATCGCCAAAGGTGGCGGCCAATACCCGTTTTTGATCATCTGCAAAATCGGGAATGGCGCTGACGATTTCGGTGCCAGGCAATCTGCCCAGCAGTGCGACCCCGTTGTAAGTCTTTTGTCCGCTGAATATCGCGCGGTAGCCGGCGGCTTCGATCGCCGCAACAGGGAAATTGGCATCCTCCAGCTTGGTCTCCTGCAGGCACAACACATCAGGCTCATTTGCGGCAAGCCAGTCCAGCACATGCGGCAATCTGACCTTCAATGAATTGACGTTCCAGGTAGCGATTTTCATTTTTTTATACCATATTGATTTATATAGATATTATATAAAATAATATCTATTTTGTGGGGCATATTGTGGGGTCGAGCCAAAGGAATTTGTTTTAATTTGATCCATCTTCAATGATTGTATATGAGTTGCATTTTGCATTTCTAAGAGTTTCATACCAACGTGCCCCACACGTCCATGCCATCACCCAAGGCTCTCATAATTAAGCACCGATGATTGCAGGATGTGATTTTTCGTTGAATTATGGTCGCGACATTTTGTGCCGTTGTGGGGAGACGTCTTGAGCACTTCTGGCGTTACTGTCGAATAATTGGTTAATGAAGTCATTCGGTTTTTATTTTCCCATCACACTGTATTTAAAGAGGGCACGACTGCATTGCCTTTTTACTAATCAGCATTAATGCCGTTGTCGAAAACCTGCCTGATCAAAGCCTGTGCAAGAGCACTTCGTCACACAGAATCAATGGCGGCATAGCCGCCTGATGATCCTAAGGCAGAATCGTAAGGCGCCTCACTTAAAACATGAGAAATTCTGTCCAACCAAACGGGGCCACCTCTCTGCCCTAGCGCTCAAATCGAATAGTGCATGGCCGCTTTGAAGCGGTAACCCCCCCGAATTTATTTGCCCTTGATTATAGGGGGGTACTTGTCATTTCACTGGATATGCGCGATATTTACTTCGCATGAAGACATTTTCGTTTTCAGTTGCACCAGCCCGGCGAGAGACGCAGCTATGAAAATCGCAATAATTCCCAGCATTCTGCTTTGGTGTTGCTTTGCGTTGGCGGCCAATCTCAGTGCTGCAGATGAAACTGGCGCAACGGACTCGGCCAAATCAAACTTTGAGTTCAGTGGATCAGCGACTCTGGTCAACGATTATATCTGGCGCGGGCAAAGCCAGACTTGGGGCAATCCCGCACTGCAGTTGGGTCTTGAAGTCAGCCACAGCACAGGCCTGTATGCCGGCGCCTGGGCATCTAATGTGTCGAACCAGTGGGTCCCCGGCGGGCATGTCGAAACGGATTTCTACGCGGGGCTACGCGACAAGTTCGCAGGCCCCTGGTCTGCCCTTGGCTATGATCTTAACGTGCTTTGCGCTTATTATCCGGGGGGGAATTTTGACAAGACAGGTTTCACACCGCGCCTGCAGTCCACCAGGCCAACCGGTGTCGAGGCCTCTGTCGCATTAAATTACCAATCGATCAGCCTGAAGACAGGGCGCATGCTGACCAGTTTTTATGGTTGGAACACTAACAATTCCCCGACCGGTGCATTTGCCGGCGATGCGTCGGCCGGAATCACTGGAAATACGCGCGGATCGTGGTTTTTCGAGGCCAATGCCAATCATGAACTTGCGCCCGGCTGGAGCATCAATGGTCAACTTGGCCGGGAAACCATCAGCCATGCGAGGCATCTGGATTGGAACTACTACAAGGCCGGCGTGACCCGCACTCTCGGCGCTTGGGCGGCAAGCCTGGCCTACTCAGCCAGCAGCGAGCCTGCCGCTTTCAAGGGTTTCGTCGGGCTGACCAACAACGGTGAAACCTATGATGCCATGCGTCCCCGGCTCTTGTTTTCACTTTCACGCAGCTTTTAGGCTGGGCGTCATGAATCCGATGAAAAGGTAGTCCGGCATGGATGTCCGCAGAAAAATTGTTTTGATTGTCACCGTCAGCATTCTGCTGACGGCTGTGCCCGGGGCTGCGCTGATTTACAGTTTTGCCCAAAATAATACGTTGGAAGTCGAAGCCTCCACCCTCGAGAAAACGATGGGTATTTTTGTCGTATCGGCTATGCAGCGGTTCAATCAAAGCGAATCAAAGTTGACCTCGCTGGCGAGGATATTGCAACAGGATCTGTCAAAACCTGTCCGCCCGGATGAACTTGTGGCTTTCCATCGACTTCTGCAACGCGACGCGGACGGCGTGTGGCGCAACCGCAAGACGGCTTACGACGGGGTGCACGAAGCCGGTGTTTTCTTGCCGGCTAATGATCAGGAAAGTGACTTGCAGAAGGTCCGGCATTTACGCATCAAAACCGTGATGGATAGTTTTGGTGCCGCTGCCAGCAAACCACTGGAGAATGTCTGGTACCTGTCACTACAGCGCAGCGAAATCATTTTCGACCGGGCATATCCTGAGTTTGTTTTTGAGCAAAAAGCGGACAACGACTATACCCAAACCCCCTGGGTGACCTATACGTCACCGCAACTGGATCCAAACAAGGAATTACGTTTTACACCACCCCTTTATGACCCGGTACCCAAAGTCTGGATGGTGAGCGCCCTGTATCCGCTGTATGTCGATGGCCAATGGATAGGTTCGGTTGGCGAGGATATGCAATTGTCCAGCGTGCTGGAAGCCATGTTTGACAGTAGCCAGATTTATCATGGAGTTCAGCACTTCCTTCTGGATCGGCAGGGCAACTTCATCCTGGCCGGGGCGTGGCAAAAACAACTTGAGTCCACCCCGGATAAATTCCGGCCGGACCTGAGTCACGAGCCGCAAATGAGAGATTTGCTTAAATCAACGCTCACGAACAAGCCACGAACGCTGAATAAGGAACTCCTGCTGCAAGGGCAGCGCTATGTCGTGACCGGACTGCGACTGGAGCCACTGGGCTGGCGCTATTACCGACTGACGCCGGTGGATGAGATCATGGCCCATACCCGCCGACTGATCCAGGCCGTGGTCGGCATGATATTGCTGGTGACGGCATTGACCGGGGGGATCATTGGCACGGCGATAGGCCGCAGCATCACGCGCCGTATCAAGGCGTTGAGCACTGCCATGCAGAATTACGTCAGCGATCATCAAAGTCGGTTCGCGGCAGAAAAGGCCGACAATGATGAAATATCGGAAGCGGCGCAAGTTTTCAACCGCATGGCTGATGGGCTGGACCAAGGCAATGTCGATCGTCTGCTGACAGATGCTGTGCTTAGAGAAAACGAAGAACGCCTCAATTTTGCCTTTGAAGGTTCCGGCGATGGCATGTGGGATTGGAATGTCACGACCGGCGCGGTCTATTTTTCAAAACGCTGGAAGGAAATGCTGGGGTTCTCCGAGGACGAAATCAGCGGCAGCGTGGATGAATGGGAAAAGCGCGTTCATCCGGAAGACCTGCCTCATGTGATGGCGGACATCCAGGCTTATTTCGATGGCATGACCCCCTCCTACAAAAATGAGCATCGGGTGTTGTGCAAGGACGGTAATTACAAGTGGATTCTGGCCCGGGGCATCGCGACGACCCGTGATGCCAATGGCATCCCGACACGGATGCTTGGCACACATACGGACATTACTGACAACCGGAACCGTGAGCAGGCAATGCAGCACATGTTGGAGACCAGTCCAATGGCCGTGCGTATTGCGGCTTCAGGTGGGCGCAAAGTTTTGTTTGCCAATCACCGTTACGCCCAATTGATCAATAGCGTCCCGGACAAGATGATAGGCGCGGATCCCAAGGCCTATTACGCCAATGCCGAGGAGTATGAAGAGATTCTGCAACAATTGGTAAAAGGTCAGGCTGTCACCGATAAAATGATTCAGCTGAACATTCCGGGGAAAGGCAAGCGCTGGGCGCTCGCATCCTATCTGCCAATTGACTTTCAGGACGAGCGTGCTGTTCTGGGTTGGTTCTACGATGTGACTGAACTGAATGAGGCAAAAGAAATATCGGAAGATTTGGCGCGCTCCAAGTCCGAGTTTCTTGCCAATATGTCGCACGAAATCCGCAC
>CAIJXJ010000040.1 GCA_903824575.1 uncultured Methylobacillus sp. | reverse complement strand
CCCCTCAGCAACGAACGCCATTGGCATAGTGACTCCGACACTTTCGACCCATCCAGTCCGGGTGGTTGTCTGCGATGGCGAGTCTGAATAATCAGCTTTCCTCAACAAGCCTGCCACAAAAAAAGTTATCTCATCTGATGAATGTAGCCAACGAAGCGTATAAACAGGATTAGAAAAATCAAAGCTCGTTGGGCCCGTCTGTGTTTGTGGCGTGGTCGGCAGATTCGATTCCAAACCTATCGCTATACTGCTGTTTTTAATGCCATCATATTCGTAGACAACTGAATTGGTTGCACGTTGAGGCGCATTCGCTGCTGATAAGAAATCCCCTGACCAAAAACTCATCAGTGTCCCGGTATAACCCACTGTTAAGCCATCAAGCCCCAAGCTCCATCCGGAAACATAGGCGCTTCCGTTTTGGGTGCCATCATCTGTAGCCTTAGACCAAGACGCTGAACCTGTTGCCGTAATATCGCCAAGATCGCTGTGACGTGTCATCTGCAGTCCGGCGTAGGCAGAAGCAGAATCTGAACTCTTGGCGCTGGACACTGTTCCATTTTTATTTACGATGACCGGAAAGCCTGCCCCTGAATTTTGTGCACTTTGATAGGTGTAGGATGCACCGTAGTTCAGTGATGTGCACCAACCGTGCAATTCGTATAGACCTTCTCTTGGATCGCAGGCTGAAGATACGGCTTCTGTGGGTGCCGGTGTTTGAGCCTGGACGCAACCACATACCCCGAGCATGGCGAGGCTAAATAAGAGCCCTCTATCGCAATGCTGGAATCTTTTGATGTTTTTAAAGGCGATAGACATATTTATTTTGAAGTTGCGCATTTGAGGCTGAAGTTTAGCTATTGCAAAGTTGAAGTTAGGTCCGACAATGTATGAAAATCACCCGTTTCAAACATCAAAATTCTATTCTGGAGGTCTGAAAAAATAGCTTTTCAAGCAATGCATGACAGGCTGAAAAATAAGAAGGTCGATACATCTGTTGATGCAGGTATCCTCAATATCTTGCTAGATTACGCGAGAGGGTAGTTTCGGATTGCCGACCTTCCGTGCACTTTCCGCACCGCTCACGGGCAAGCCCTTAGGATCGAGAAGTCCTGTCTGTACCAGAACACTCGCTTGATCCCAGTAAATATGTTCATGGGCGATCTTGCCGTCCTTGAATCCAACAATTACGACCACTGCGATCTCGACAGGCTTCCCCGTAGGCGCAACGCCGGGAAGAAGCCAATCAATAGGCGTCGTATGCGTAAAACTAATGGCGAGCTCTTCGACTATTTGATCGGTACCTACGGTACGGGACAAACTATCCATTTTCACGTCTGGTGGAAAAAATTTGCCGACGAGATGGTCGCGATAAAAGGCTTGCACGTCATCACGACCGACGCCACCGGCCATCGTAGGGACGTGATTCAGATGAGGACTGTCAGTCATCGTTTCCATTGTCGTCACCAGATCGCCGGCAAGTTCGGCGCTCACGTGTTTCTGGAACAGATCAATCATTTCCTGTGGTGTCAAAGTAGTTCCTTATTTGCGTTTTGAGATTTGGTCTTATTACTTCGATGCAAAAAGCAGGTCCTGGTGCTTCTCGCGAAGTGGCTTTACATGGCCAACCGCATTTGATCGTCGGCCCGGGCACATCATTTCGACTAGAGGCATCTCACGAAATATGCGTTGAGGTGAGGCACGCAAATGGATTTGGGCATGCCTGCAAGTTCTCAGGGTTTGACAAGTTCATCAACCGTGCCCGCCACCCAGTCGTTCAGGGAAGGAACCAGGGATTCGAAGCTAACCCGTGTGGCTGCTTTGTCCGTGCGCCCGATTCCTTTGCCCGCATAACGGTGTACCGACTCCAGCAAAACCTTGTCCAGATCACGATTACCGACACGCAACTCGATGCGCACCACGGGTTGCAACGCTTTACCATCCATCGCGGTTTGCACGGTGTTTTTGACCAGGCCGATAGGTGTGAAATCGAGTACGGTCTTGCCTTCCGCTTGCGTGGAAATATCTGTTAACGCCGCCTCAATAACCACGTCGGCTAGCTCTGGCGAATCTACCAGCTCTACTG
>CAIJXJ010000039.1 GCA_903824575.1 uncultured Methylobacillus sp. | reverse complement strand
CTCGTCTTTCTTGCCGCTGATTGCTTTAGCGTATTTCTCGCCAAGCGCAGCCTTCAGTCCAATTTCTTCCGCAACCACCTCGATTTCGCTCTTTGTGAGCAATTCAAGGAACGCGGTATTCAGCTTCCAGTGTTTTGCCAAATCAAGTTGCATGAATTTGAGCATTCCTGGCAGGTACGATTTCTCGATACTATCCGTTATGGACATTACGATACCGGACAGCATTTGAGCGCGTACCGTTTCGTCAGCCTCAGCTATCATCGTTGCAGCTTCACTCACCATGTTATTGCTGTGAGATGGCTTTTGCGATGCCAGTTTTTCAAAGACAGACGCCAGTTTCGTGGAAGACACACTCGATCCCCCGCGCGTCATCATTACGCCGATGAGCATGCAGAGATTCTTGTGCGAGTCTGAATACAGCTCGTTCTTTAACGCCTTGCGCCAGATGCCTACCCGATAATCCTCAACACGCTGGGTATTTTGGATCGTCGTTACAGCAGCTTTCGGTGTAGTTGCAGACTTCTCCACGCCCTTCCCGGTTGCTGCCTTCGGATCAGTTGATTGACCTGTTGCCGGTGAAGTCACCGGCTTTTCAGCCACTTTCATTTCCGCCAACAGACGTTCTCCGACCTTTTTGGCATGGCACGCAGAATCAAAGCACTGCGATTCATAGACATTGCCCATCTTGCCGGGCACGGCACTGACCGCTGCACCAAATGATTTGCAACTGCGGCACGCAGACGCTTGTTCTGCGCCAACACCGGTTACACCATCTGCGACCAACTTGATAACCGTGTTGTTGTCGCCCGGACGGACGATGACAACGCAGGGATAGTTTTCGGCCAGTGATGCTTTCTTGGCTTCCAGCACGCCCTCAGTTTTCTTGTTGAAACACTCGCTATTGGTGCAATGCCCAGCAGAAACCGCTTCGGCAAACAACGCCTGCTGGTTTCCGCTGTTGTGGTGACAGCCTGCACACTCCGTTTTATCAAAAATTGCTGCATCCATTGCTTGTGAGATTGATTCCAAACCCGCTTTGAATTCAGCAACCGTTGGCAGTATTGGACGAGCCAACAAACCAACAATTACTTTTTCCTGCTTATCCTTCGGTGCGGCTGCCAGCAATTCCGCGTGTCCAAGCAGGATACGTCGATTGTCCAGCGCATCCATCACAGTAGGACTACAGTTCATCAACGCCAGACGTTTATCCAGCGTTTTTCGTGTCCAACCCAGACGCTTTGCGGCTTCGTCACGATTTCCTTCACAGCGCCCCAAAATCTTGGCCGCTGCGACGGCTTCCTCAGTCGAACTCATATTCGCTCTCGAAACATTCTCGATAAGTGCGAGTTCGTCTGCCTCTGCATCCGTCATTTCCTTGACGAGTACGGGGATCTCGTATTCGTCGCCCAACATCTTACGGGCAGCACGAACACGACGCTCTCCTGCCACGACTGCATAACCACCCTTTACAGGGCGAACAAGAATAGGCTGAATAACGCCCTTCTCGGCAATCGAGGCTTCAAGCTCCGCCATTTCAACCGCGTCAAAATATTTGCGCGGATTGACGCCGGGCAGTATGTTGGACACGCAAAGAACACTGGTAACGATTTGTGACATGGTATTTCTCCTTTTTAATGAAAAAAGGGACACCATGCCCCCAGAGGGACAGTGAATGTCCCTTCTGGGTTTGATTAAATTATGAACACATGATGGCTACCTTCTCACCCCAAGGGGCTTGTTTATAGCCATACGTGTCGCCCCATAAGACGGGGTAATTTGGCGGATATTCAGGAAAACGCCCAAACATGTCTGTGAGATACACCAAACAAGCAGGGGTAATACCTTCCGTTTCCACCCACTCAAAAACCGGACAAAAATCAGTTCCGCCTCCCCCTTTCGGATCAAGCGAAACAAGATCGTCACCCAGAAACTCTTGAGTTCCGCGTATTTCATTGTCGCAATAAATCACGACAATTTTTTCAGGGCGCATTTCCATGGAAATTTGATCAATTTCCTTTTCAAATTGACCAAGTATCACATCGTCAATACTGCCAGATGTATCTACTGCCACGACCATCACGCCCATTGCTTCGGCATTAAGTTTTGGCATATAAATTCCAGACGGTAAGAAACGACCGTTAGGCTGCTTCCACGAATAGTCCTGCTGTGCGCTTTGCTGCACAAATCGCCGCAAAATGGATCTCCAGTCTTGAGGCGGGTTTTTAATCCGTTCCACGAGACGTTCAATCCCCTTCGGCAATTTGCCCGCAGCTTCTGCATTCCTGGCGGCTGCCAGTACCGCAGATGACCATTCGGCTTGTATCTCAGGCGATTCCGTTGGTGGTGCGTCCAACACTTTGCCGCACGTTGATCCATCAGGTTGACCATCCCCATCAGAATCTTCCAGTTTAGGTGGTTGCGATTGCAAAATGGCAAAAATTTCTTCTGCGCTTTTGCCGCTGTAATCAGGATTAACCAGTAAGCCTTGCGGCAAAACCATTCCGGCATCCAGCACAATTGGATTGATGGCATAGTCACAAGCCATGTTCCACAGTTTGGCATCCCTGCTTTCCCTGCGCCACACATGCCCGTTACTGCAATGCAATACCTCATGAGCTACCACGCCCACCAGTTCGTAATGTGTCAGCGATTCAACAAAACGGCAGTTGAACAGCAATCGCTTTCCATCAGTGGCGAGCGTCTCTTCGCTGTTGTCCTCGATCATTTTCAGCTTCAGCGATAAAACGCCGAAGAAGGTATTGTCCAGAACCAGCGCACGTCTGGCATCAGACATTTTTTTCATCGCATTACTCATGTCACTCTCCTTGAAAACGCCCAACTCCTTGGGGAGCCGGGTTATTCGCGCAATTACATATACGCGGCCATGATGTCTGAGATTTCCTTCGCCTGTTGTGCTACTTCGGCACGGGTTACTGTGTCGTTCCGTAGCGTATTCGGGCTATGTGTTGTCAGAGCTTCACAGCGCTTCAGCATTGCATCAAGGTTTGCGTCACCCGTGACATTCAGGTTTGGTATGAGATTCACCAAATCCTGCAAGTTCGAGATCAGCGTGTCGTGAAACTTTGCGTCCGGGACTTGCAACCGTCCCTTGATATTTGCAACCGCCAATGACAAACGATCCCACAAATCCTTATTTGCATTTGTGAATTCATTTTGCAACCTAGCTTGAAGCT
>CAIJXJ010000038.1 GCA_903824575.1 uncultured Methylobacillus sp. | reverse complement strand
GTAGAGCGTCGCCCTTACAAGGCGAATGTCGGCGGTTCGACCCCGTCAGCACCCACCAGTAAACATGCTGTATTTTCAAGAGTTTTGGAGTGGTAGTTCAGTTGGTTAGAATACCGGCCTGTCACGCCGGGGGTCGCGGGTTCGAGTCCCGTCCACTCCGCCAATACGTAAAAATCGTTTAATAACAAATAGTTATTGTAACGCTGGAATAGTGAAGAGGTATACCGAAAGGTATACCTCTTTTGTTTTCATACATCTTGGAACGCCCACGCTCCTTTTATTTCCGCATCAAAGTCCCACGCGACCTCCGCGCGCGCGTCGGCCGACAATTCATTGTCCGCTCCCTACAGACCAAAGATTTAAGGCGGGCGAGCTACATCGTCTCCGGTTTGGGATTGGCGATATACTCGCTAGCGCCCATTTGGCTCCTTGCTGAGCCAGTGTCAGCTTTGATTGAATGGCAAGCCTACCGCCACAGCGGTAGGCTCAGGAATAGATTAAATGGCTTGCGAATATCCCGACATAACGGTCATAGTTGTTCGCCGGCAGCCTTGCCAAGCAGGTTTATTCCAATTTCAGCTTTGCTTGCACCGCGTTCGGCACGTAGCCGAAATCGAGTTTCAGCGTCAAATTCAGCCAGCATCAACGTGGTGACCTCGTCAATTAAACGATTGAGCGGAGTACCACGACTTTTTGCCAGCGCTTTTAGTCGGCGATGTTTTTCGTCTGGAAGACGAACGGTCAATGCTGTCATGTCAAATCTCCTTCAAAAACGCTTCTGGGGAAATAACCCGCAGATGTGGGAACTGTAGCTCTCCGTGGCCAACATCACGCAGATTGCGTGTCACTATTAGGTCAGCACCGCCAGCCACAGCTAATTCAATAAGATGGTTGTCAGCTTCGTCGGGTAAGTTTGGCCGCCAGGTGTAGTACACCCGCGTCCATTCACAAACAGACAGGAATATATCCAGTAACTCGTCGCGTTCAATGACGTTCAGTCTGCATTTTTTAAATAGCGCGTGTCGTCCCATTACATCTTCGTATTCAGTTAACAGTGCGGCGCCCATCAGCGGAATACATTTTCCATGAAGGCAGGCAGCTACCGCTTTGTTTGCTGTGCCTGAGCCCAAACAAGCACCCAGGAAGATATTGGTATCGATCACGACTCGCATGCTGCATGGTAGCAAAAATGCCACCAAAAATCCAGATTAGGGTGCTGTGAAGGGCAGGGGAGTTGAGCGCGTCATCGTGAGTGCAATTTTGGATGAAATGGTAGGCGTTGCTTATGCGGGGCAGGGGGCCTAAACTGCGGTTTCTTGTTCAACCAAGGTATACTTTGAGGTATACCAGTATTTTGTAACTAACTGTTGATAAACAGTATTTTAGGTGAGTTTGTGGAGTGTCCCGTCCACTCCGCCAACATTTTAATGGAAACCCGCACCCTGTATAGGTTTGCGGGTTTTTCGTTTATTTGTACGGCGAATGTGCAGTGTGTTAATTGTTTTCCATCAGTGGTCGTCTTGGAAATCAATGCTGATACGGTTCGAAGCCGAATTGAATTGATGGATTTTCTGGTGCCTTGAACATGCTCGTGGTGTAAACTCAAAAAATTGCAATGTTCGATCCGGGATGGATCAGTTCTTTTATTATGGGGACATGATATGGCAGTCGGAAGCGTTTCCGGGGCAACACCTGTTCAGGCTGTGGCAGCTCAGTATGGGAGTTCCCAACAGTCAAGGGTGGAGAAAAAAAATCTCAGCGTCAATACAGTGCTACCGTCTGGCGGGGCGTCCACCCCAACTTCCAAGCCACCCGCATCGACACTGGGATCCATCATCAACACAAAAGCCTGAGTCTCGCAGTCTGCGCGGCGGGAATTATTTTGGCGCGTTATTTCCATTATTTGACGGCACGGCGTTCCATCATTGCCTGCGCCAAGGTTCCGCTGTCTACATGCTCGATCTCTCCACCCATGGGCAGTCCGCGCGCGATGCGACTGACACGAATGCCGCGCGCCTTCAGCAGTTCGCTGACATAATGCGCCGTGGCCTCGCCTTCGACGGTATAGTTGGTGGCAAGAATAACTTCTTGTACCGTGCCGTCCTGTGATCGCTTGAGTAATCTATCCAGATGAATCTCGCGTGGTCCGATGCCATCCAGCGGCGATAATCTTCCCATCAGCACGAAATACATGCCTTGATAGCTGCGTGTCTGTTCCAACATCAGGAGATCGGTCGGCATCTCGACCACGCACAACAGGCTGGCATCGCGTTGCTGGCCTGTACACAGGTTGCAGACGGGATCTTCGCTGAAATTGTTGCACAGACTGCAATGGCCGACTTGTTCCAGCGCGCTATGCAAGGCTTGCGCCAGCGTTGCCGCACCCGCGCGGTCGCGTTGCAGCAGATGGTAAGTCATGCGCAGGGCAGACTTCGGCCCGACCCCAGGCAGGCAACGCAGGGCTTCGACCAGATGTTCGAGGGCAGGTGGATTTTTCATTTAAAGATCAGTCGCTAGTTTCTAGTCGCTAGCTAGAGCGTCTAACGACTAACGTCTATTTTTTTAAAATGGCAACTTCATTCCGGGCGGGATTGGCATGCCGGCCATGGCGCCTCCCATCTTTTCCTGTGAGGTGGCTTCCACCTTGCGTACTGCATCGTTGATGGCGGCAGTCAACAGGTCTTCAAGCATGTCCTTGTCGTCAACGAGCAGGCTATCATCGATACGGATGCGTTTGACTTCGTGACTGCAGGTCATGGTAACTTTGACCATGCCACTGCCGGCCTGGCCCTCCACTTCGACGTGGCTAAGTTCCTCTTGTGCCCGCTTCATTTTTTCCTGCATTTGTTGGGCCTGTTTCATCAGGTTGCCCAAGCCGCCCTTCATCATGGTGTGACTCCTACTGTGTAATGGGTTTGATACTAGAGGGAATGATTGAAGCGCCGAAGCTGTCCATCAGGTCGCGCACGAACGGATCACTCTGGATGGCAGTCTCGGCATCCATCTGACGCGCGGCTTTTTCACGACCAATTTGTTGCGCCGGGGTATTGGTGGCCTCAATATCGGCGCATGTGATTTCCAGGCGAAATTGCAGGCCGAAGTGATCCTTCAGACTGGCGCGGAGCTTTTCTTGATAGATGTTGTCTAGAAGATGCTTCTGGCCTTGGGGCACGGTCAAGCGCATGTGCTGGCCATCAAATGTGACAAGTTCGCAGTTCTGCGCCAGCATGCGCGCCATGCCGCCCAGTTTGAGGCGCTCTAACAGTCCGCGCCAATTTCCGTCGAATACAGTCGAGGCCGGCGGGGTGGTGTCTAAGGATGGCACATCAGGCTGGACGAGCTGCAATATTTCGTCTGCAGTTTTGCTTGCTGTGACTGCTGTAGCTAGCGGATGTGCGATTGGCTCAAGAATTGAAGTGGCGACTACAGGTAATGTTGCTGCAACTGCTTGACTGGCGGAGCCTGCGGGCGTGCTAGTGGCCCCACGCTCACCAGGCGTGAAGGCTAGCATGCGTAACAGACACATGGAAAATCCTGCAAAATCGTCTGGTGCCAGACTGAGGTCGCGTCGACCGAGCAGGGCAATCTGATAGTAGAGTTGCGAATCTTCTGCGGAAAACTTATTTGCCAGATCAAACAGTTGCAAGCGCTCCGGCAGATCGGTGGCAATCGCGTCCGGCACTGACTGTGCCAAGGCCACTTGATGCAGCAGCAAGGCGAGTTCCGACAGCGCAGCATCAAAAGACAAGCTGCGATCTTCCATGTTTTGCGCCACCTGCAACAGGGCGGGTCCGTCATGTCTCGCCAGCGCCTGCAGCAAGGTAAACAAATAGCTCTGGTCGATGGCTCCCAGCATGGCGCGCACGTCCGATTCTTGGACTACGCCGGCACCGTAGGCAATGGCCTGATCGAGTAGGGACAGTGCATCTCGCATGCTGCCCGAGGCCGCGCGCGCCACTAGTTGCAGGGCGATTTCGTCGGCCTTTATGTGTTCCTTCTCCAGAATCGCATGCAAATGCCCGGTAATGGATGTCACCGGCATCTGGCGCAGATTAAATTGCAGGCAGCGTGATAGCACGGTAACCGGCATCTTTTGCGGGTCGGTGGTGGCAAGAATGAATTTGACGTGCGCCGGGGGTTCCTCCAGCGTCTTCAGCATGGCATTAAAGGAGAAAGTAGACAGCATGTGTACTTCATCGATGATGAACACCTTGAAGCGTGCTGCAGTTGGCGCGTATTGGGCATTCTCCAGCAACTCGCGCATCTGGTCGACTTTGGTGTTGGAAGCGGCATCGACTTCCAGCAGGTCGATGAAGCGGCCCTTGTCAATGTCCGTGCATGCCGGGCATATGCCGCATGGTGTGCTGGTGATACCTGTCTCGCAGTTTAGGGCCTTGGCCAGGATGCGAGCCAAGGTCGTCTTGCCGACACCTCGGGTGCCGGTAAACAGGTAGGCGTGGTGCAGACGTTTCTGTTCCAGAGCGTTGGACAAGGCACGCACAACGTGCTCTTGACCAACTAATTCCTGAAATGTCTTGGGGCGCCATTTACGCGCCAGCACCTGATAGCTCATGGAGGATTTCAAAGGATTTTATAAAGCCTGAACTTTAGCTTAAATCGTCTATGGGAGCGAGATGATCATCAGAAGTTCAGTTGGCGAAACTCAATATTTGTTTTTGCTACTGTCGGATATTTTACTCAGTTCCAGCCTGATGATTATACTTTAAACGGGTGAGGCTTGAGCCTGCTGTTTTGCATTGCAAGATCGCCAGCATGAAGTTTTTTCAAGTCTTTTGAAAATGGCATGCTAGCGAGACTAATGGCTCACTCACTTTTTCATGATGCGGCATTGATGACCAATCTTGACAAGCACCATGGTTTCTCATGATAATGAGATTCATTATCATATAAGATTTTGCCGAACCCCTCCAATGATGTTTTACAGCTTATCAAAAAAAAATCTCCCACTCATTTCCAGGATGATTTCGATTTTTGTTTTGACGGCAACATCATTGGCGCAGGCGGCGAATCATGTTTATTCGCCGATTGTTGAGCAGGGAGAGTACGAGATTGAAACCAGGGCAGATCAAACTTCTGGCAACAGTCAGAAGCAAAACAACACACGCAGCGTGAACATCGACATTGGCTATGGTGTTACAAATTACTGGGCAATCGAAATAGAAACACAGTGGAAACAGGATCCCCAAGGGAGTCGCCATTACGACTCTACCGCATGGGAGAACAGATTTCAACTCACGCCACAGGGGGAATATTGGCTCGATGCCGGCCTCTTTCTGGAGTATGAGAAGGTAGTGCAACCAGGCGACCATAACACTGTGACGGTGGGCCTGTTGCTGCAAAAAGAAATCGGCAACAACTTGACCACGGCGAACATTTTGCTAAATCGCGAACTTGGCAGCGGTGGCGCACCGGGGCTTTCCACTGACGTAAGGGTGCAATCGGTTTGGCGCGTTAATCCAACTTTTCAGCCGGGCATGGAGCTCTACTTGGAGCCTGGCAGAATAGATCACTTTAACGGCTATGAGGACGAACGTATTCGGATCGGGCCGGTTGTGGTTGGTACGCTTCGAACAGGTCCATTAAGCAAATTCAAGTATGAACTTGGATATCTCATCGGGGCTACACGCGCAAGCGAGCAAGGTACTGTGCGAGCGCAGCTTGAATACGAATTTCGTTTCTAATTTTTAAATCCCTCGCAGCTCAAAGGAAACGCAATGAACAAATATTTACAACTTCATGTCGCTGTTACGTTGGTTTTGGGATTAATGATGGCTGACCCTGGGTATGCAGAAGACGAAATTTATAAGCTCAGGCTCAAGGACCATCACTTCGATCCAGTAAGCATTGAAATTCCAGCACACAAGAAGGTCAAGTTGTTGATACAGAATATGGACAGCACGGCTGAAGAATTTGAAAGCGACGATTTGCATCGTGAAAAAGTCATACCACCCGGTAGTGAGGGGGCTGTTTTTATCGGCCCTCTTGATCCGGGAACCTATAAATTCACGGGTGAATACCATGCCGCAACCGCTAGTGGTGCGGTTTTTGTCAAATAGAAGCGGAGTTGACGACATGCTCGGAACTGTAATAATCGTTTTTCGTGAAGTCCTTGAGGCGGCATTGATTGTAGGTATTATTCTGGCAGCTACTCGCGGCGTCCCTAAGCGCGGACTTTGGATAGGTGGAGGTGTCGTGACTGGCATTGTCGGGGCTATATTAGTCGCGTTTTTTGCTGCCAGGATTGCATCAATCGCAGAAGGGGTAGGTCAAGAATTGTTCAACGCTGGAGTTTTGTTCATTGCTGTTGTTATGTTGGCATGGCATCAGATATGGATGAGTCAGCATGGTCGGGAAATATCCAAGCAGATGAACGATCTCGGTCGATCCATAAAAGTGGATGGCAGGGCAATGCACGCGCTGGCCATCGTAGTCGGCTTGGCCATCCTTCGAGAAGGATCTGAAGCGGTGTTGTTTCTATATGGGATAGCAGCGTCAGAGACTGGTAAAGGAAATCCAATGCTCATTGGGGGGGTAATAGGATTAATTGGCGGGGCGCTCGGTGGTTCTGCTATTTACTTTGGATTGCTGAAAATACCTACAAGTTGGCTTTTCAGCGTGACTGGCTGGATGATTATGCTCCTGACCGCTGGAATGGCATCTCAATGCGCTGCATTTCTTGTTCAGGCTGGTATTCTTCCAGCGTTGGGAGAGCAGATATGGAACACTTCAGCCATCCTGACGGGTAATAGTCTAATCGGAAAAATGATGCATACCCTGGTAGGATATGACGACCGTCCAGCAGGAATGCAGCTCGTTTTTTACGCCACAACCTTGATTGGAGTCATTGGAATTACACGATGGAACATCCGTAGATAGAGATAAGACATCGAGTCATGGCGTCAAGGTTACTCAAATCTAAATGAGTTCTTAACCCTTGTAAGCGGCCGCCTCAGCATTTGATCTTCTGAGGCTGGTCGATAGTTGACAAGATAAACTTTCGAGAATTTTGATTTTAATGATTGGCTTCTCGATGTCCATTTTTTCAAAAAGAGTACGACTGATCACGCGCAATTCAATCTTCTCTGTAGCCACCACATTTGCAGATCGTGGTGAACCATCGATAAGCCCCATCTCTCCAAAAGTCATGCCGGCCACAAACACATCAAGTCTCTTTCCCAGTCCGGAGGAATCAGACGGCAAATACACGGCAACAGAACCGCTCATCAGCAGGTACAAAGCATCAGCAGCATCGCCTGCACGGATCACAACGTCTCCCTCTTGAGCCGTTTTGGAGTCCATATTAATATTCAACCAGTTTAATTCATCTTCATTCAGGGTAGATAAGAGGCTAGTATTTCCAAGCTCCATTGGAATAAAGACATCCCATTCTTTACCGAGGATTTCATACAACAAACGATTTTCACAATATTCGAGTGCTGAATCTGCATCAGAAAAGTGTGTTTCAGCCATTAAGCCCTGTTGGAGAAGTAATCTGGAAAAGCGCTCCGCATGACTGGTTATGAGGTGAACGCCTTGCCGCTTCAGGCTCGCTTGTAGTTCAACTAAGAGTCTGATAGAGACATCATCTATGTCCATCACAGTGCGCAAGTTCAGAATAAGAAATCGGCAATAGGGTGCTTGTTTTAGCGCATTTCTTATAATGGGTTCAAATGTGGAAAAAATTAATACGCCTTGCAATTCCAATACGCGGAGTCGATGTCCGCCAGAACGTAATGCATTTTGCTGCTTTACCGAGCGGTGTCGACGAGAGGTGACCTGACTACCATCGTAGGATAGTCGTAAGCATGTTTGTGGTGTAGATCCGTGACCAAAAACGTGTAAGCCAAGATCGTGTGATAAATCTGCACAGACTCTTATGCCTCGAGCACTGTTGCCTTGCTCATCGAGTGGAGGTGAAAAAATGCCGATCCCTAGTTGCCCTGGTAGTACCGCCAAGATTCCTCCACCGACACCGCTCTTGGCAGGCAGGCCCACCCGATACAACCATTCGCCGGAGAAGTCATACATGCCACAACTTGACATGACTGAAAGTATGTTATCAATGAAGTCTGGAGCGATAGCCTGTTCACGTGTAAGAGGGTTGCGGCCCTGATTTGCCAAAGTTGCACCCATAATCGCAAGATCACGACAGGTGACTCTGATTGAGCATTGCTGGAAATAGCTCTCCAGTATCTCCGTCGGTTCTTCTTCAATGATTCCGAAGTTTCTTAACATCCAGCCAATGGCACGGTTGCGGTGACCAGTTTCACTTTCCGATTTATAAACAGTCTGATCAATATCAAGGCTGCGTCCGGCACAGGATGACAGGTAAGCAAGAATGCGCTGAATTCGGGATAAACCATCTTTAGCCAGAACCTGACCATCTGTCGCTATTGCACCAGCATTGATCATTGGGTTAAAAGGTGCACCAGAACCGGGCTTTAAACTGATCGCATTGAAAGCGTCACCAGAGGGTTCTACGCTAATCCGTGAAAGTACAAACTCTTCACCCCTGTCTTCGAGGGCCAAGCCATAAGCAAGTGCCTTCGAAATTGACTGAATGGTAAAGTGTTGTCGGGTATCACCTACCTCATAAACATGCCCATCTCTTGTTGCAATGCAGATGCCGAACCAATCTGGATTGGCTTTTGCTAGCTCAGGAATATAATCAGCAACGATCCCTTCTTTAAATCCGGCATGTTTTTGATGTAATTCCTTGAGGTATTGCTCAACCGGTGACCATGGTGATGATGTTGTCAGCATGTAAAAGTACTTCCTGAATGATGCGTCACAAAATATTCATAATAAGCAATTTTTATGCCATAAAAATGAGATCAATGCTAACCCTTCTGGTAGCGCAACTCGCCCTAACGATTCCCGTCATTTCGATCCCGAGAAAAACACCTATTTTCAGGTTAAAACGACAAAAAAGTACTGTACGGTCAACACCTAAAAACAAAAAACCGCGCTAGTGTTTCCACTTAGTGCGGCTTTATGTTTCGTAACGTAATGTTTTTATTGATAAAAAATTGGTGGTTGGGTGGCAACCCCCGCCAAACCTAGATAACTTGGCGCTTTCCGGGTTGCAAAAACTGCTGCGAACATTCGCGGAAAGGCACCGAATCAGCCGGCAGTCTATCAGATGCGAATGGTTGGGTTCATCGAAAAGGTAGCCACCACGTCGGACAGCGGAGTGATGGTGATCTCGTTCTTTTTCAGGAACGCATGCCACATGGCTAGGCGCGATGAGTCGGTTGCAAACTCGTCCGTCAGGCCGATGGGCAGGACAGCCGGGACTGGCATTCCACGCCGGATGAAGGTCGCGGCGATCGCCCGCGCGAGCGTATTGGCATTCAGTGCCTCACGGTCGAGCAACACCCACAGGTCCAGTGCCCGTACCGAGGCGGCGAGATCCTTGTTCATTCCACTGCCTCGAGATACGGGCGCATTACGTTGGCGACCCGGCAAATTTTGGCGAAACGCCAGAGGTCATCGGCCGAGGCCATTTTCTTTGCGCGTGCATCCTTCAGTGCCTCCAGCGCGACGTCGAGTCCGATCTTGTTGCGGTGCTTGAAGCAGTCGGCGACGGTCTTGGCAACACTGTAGACGCGGAGCTTGACCTGATCCCGCTCAACGATCTCAACCCCTTCGGAATAGGCTTCACCAGCAAACTGAACCATCTTGACCGGAGGGTAGTCGATCTTGGGCGTATGACTGCCACGAGGCATGGCGATCCATACCTCTCGCGGTAGTTGGGTGGTCAGCTCATGGAATTGCAGGGCCGTGAGCAGGCAAAAGACCGCCTGCGGCACTTTGGTTGCAATGGTGATCAGGCTCTCATGCTCGGAACCGTGACTGTCGGTCAGCCGGTAGATGCCACGCCCGGCTTTCTCCAGCTGACCGTTGGCCGTCATGCGCGTCAGCACCACCCGGGGAGCCCCGATATCATCAAGATCGCTGGGACGTAGCATCCCCTTCTGACTAAGCAGATCGAGGACGCGTTGGGTGTGGGTGTCGTGGCGCATGGTTGAGAAAGTATGTTCCATTTATTCGTCGAATGCAAATAAGTGACGAACTTACGGAACAATCTAGCCATTGGCTACAGTTGCTCCAGACACCGTGGCGCTCGGATGGCACTGCACTCAACGATTTCCCAATCCTTGAACTGGTACAAATCCTCAGCATGTGCTTATCGAGGTGGCCGCGACGTTGTCGGTCCAGGATCAGTCCCTCTCAGGTATGCAGAACAACCATCCTCTCCGATGGCCAGCCATTCGCAGGGCAAAGTCGGTCCGCCAAACATCGACTCGACGACACAAACATCTTTCCATGTGCGCTCCCCATCGCGATCTTCCATCGGCTGAAAACCCAACTCTATCCATTCGTCGATGAGCGACTCGATGTCCCTGGGATTCATAGCGCCATCGCGGAGCAAATGGTCGTCATACCAGACACGGCCGCCGATCAGACGCTCATGTAGGGTTTATCTTGTGTCTTTGCTGTTCGTACCTGCAACTCAGTCAACGCCATGATTCTGCCTCTCGAATTCTGCTTTTGTTGGTATGTATGTGTTGGTATTGGCTGCATACCAACGTAAATACCAACAAAGAACAGCGGATTTAGTTGAATCAGGCTACACGGTATTGTACAAATAGGCAACAAAAAACCCGCAGAGCCTAGGGCTGGAGCGGGTTTCGTGTACTTCGTTGCACTATAAAAAACGCATGATTGGTGGGGCGGGGGCTACAAAACAAACCGCTGCAACAGGCACTGTCAGCCATTCTATGAAAATTAAATTTACGATATACCCCCATATATACCCCCAGAAGATCGACGCTGCCCTCTTTTCGTCGTCGCCGTTGACGATCTAAATTTATCCGCTCCAGGTTTGCGCCGTGCGTAATTCTGCAATTGGTACGCAGTTCGTTGCGCGTACCTTCGTGCGTACCAGCAATCAGGCCAAGCTAAGCCTGCCGGTCAGTTTTGCTCTAGCATCTTCAATGTTCACCACTTCCTTTTTATTTGGCATCGCTGGCGCTTGTGCTCTCTCAAGTTCCAGCACCTTGCAGATTGAAGTTAGAACATAAGCCATGCGTGCGCCGTCTTGGGTGTCTATTTCACCGCATCGCATCGCACGATATACCCGCGCCATCTCACGACGAACATCCACCAGACTGGACATATTTACGCGGGGGGTAGGGTCAGGCTTGCCGGTAGCGCCGTCAACGGTTACAGGCAAATTTTCTGTGTTGGATTTAGTGCTCATGGTCTGCTCCTTTGGTCGATCAGCGTCTTGTCATTCCAGCCGCCTTTGCAATCTCGTTCTGCTGGCCTTACCCTCGCGCCTGAAGATGTGCCGTAATAGTGCCGTTCTGCATCCCCCTCGCGCGCGCGCACAACAATTATTCCGTGTTAGCGTTAAATCGAAGTTACACAGTCGGTGCTGTGAAGGTTGGCTCTAGAGATTGTTGCCCCCATACCCCCTCGCGCGCGCGGAACGTTCTTTATCTACATCAATGCTCATCCGCAGCCCCTGCACGTTCTACCAGCGCCAGCAATCTATTCACCTTTGCCAGGCACCAGCCGCACACTGGCCCGGCGCTGCCGGATGATCCGGGCGGCTTGCCTCGCCCTCACTTGCTCACGCAGCCACTCACGGAAAATGCCCACCGCCTCATCCTCGCCATGCGATTGGGCGAAGTCGGCTATTTCCTCGCCGCCGTCATCGTCCAGGGCGAGCAACATCCCAGGCTAGGCTCTGCCATTCGGGGGGCTATTGCAAAATGAAAGGGTAGGTTCATCGCCGCGCCCCTTTCTCGCCGCGCTGGTTCTTGCGGCAAATCCGGCTGGGCTTGATATACTTGGCGCTGTCGTTGTTTTGCTTTGGGGTCGCCCGGTTCCCGCCGTTGCGGCCCTTGTTGTTTGCGGTCATCTCATCAGCCCCCATTCACCAGGGCCAACACCTCACTGGCGCGCCATGCGGTAGTGCGCGGCCCCAGCTTTACGGACTTCGGATATTTTCCAGACTTCACCCCGGCCCACCAGCTTGTTGCTGACACGGGGATGATGGCCGGGATAGGTGGAGTGGCTTTCGGATCGCCAATGATTTGCGGCAAGCGAAGCAAGCCGCCGGACTGGATTGTGTTCATTTGTTTAACCTCGTTCAGTTGAAAACGAGGTCAGGTTATTGCGTGCGGGGTGTTCAATCTGCCAGCTAATCCAGCGATTTACTGGCACACTGCGCGGCTACT
>CAIJXJ010000037.1 GCA_903824575.1 uncultured Methylobacillus sp. | reverse complement strand
ATTTCCTCAAGGCGCTGCGCCGTCAGGTCTTGCTGGGTCTTCATATCGAAAACGTGGCCGAAGATAAAGAAGCGCCCTTCCGCGTTTGTGTAGCCAATGTTCTTACCCATATCCACTTCATATATGCCAGTAATCCCCGTTTGGTGGACAGTGGTGAACTGCGTGCCCGGATACATTTCATGCAAGGATTTTTCCAGCGCAGCTTCCGAGCTATCGGCGGCGCAGGTCGTTGAAGCCACCATCATTGCAGCGACCACCGTAAAAATATATTTTCTAAATTTCATTTTTTTCACCTAAGCTAGTTATCAAGAGGTTCATTCATTGCTTTTTTGCCGCGCTTCCAAACTTCTGAGTAATCGCCCTGTGGTTTCATTGCCTGGTCATCTTCAAATGAAAATCCTTTGGTGAAAATGACTTCAACCGTTCTGCCTGCATCAATTTCAATGACTGGGAACAATTTTTCCGCAAGGTCGATGTAGTATTTGCTGAGTCGATCAAGCGTCTTGCCTATGCCCATGCCCACCCCGTTTTGAAGTTGCTGCCCCGGCGTGACGGTGTTGATCGTACCGAGCGGACTGATAGACTGCGTTGTGGCGCTGTTTTGAAATGCCTGTCCAATACCGGAGCCAATGCCGGCCAGTAAAGCATTGGCGAGTACCTGCCCTTGCTTACTGATCAGTCTGCCGCGCATCCCGGCTTTGCCATCTTCGCCAACCACATAACCTTTGACGGCAATATCCACCGCTTTACCGTTTCGACGTACACACGACAAATTTTCCAGTCTTCCATATGCCCTTTCCGAACTAATATCACCGTAGCTCGATGCCAGAATGAAACATTCCTTGATTTCAAACCGATAGCGGTTAGGTAAAAAAGCATTGTCCTGTGTACGCATCAGAATAGGATGCGGGTTGGTTTGCGCCTGGCCACCTGTGGGCGCATCCAGTCCGCCCAGTAAGGCAACTCGTACAAACGATCCTGCGGGAATATATCCGGCACTGTTATCCGCTTGTTTCTTTGCAACAGGGGGAACCGTACTCACTTCAAAAGAGGCAATGCCTTTATCGTGCTCCGGTTCTCGCAACGGTATATTCTGATTGCCATTTGCAGACATCGTGCCGGGTGAGGGCTGGGGTTGTGGCAGCGGTATAGGAGGCAGTGGAGGTAAAATAGATTGTGGCTGCACGCTTGCAGCGGGAACGGCCGATGCCTTTGAATTGATCTCAACCATCTGAGATTTCAGATCCTTGATGACATCATCCATTTGCTTCATTTGTGCGGCGGATTGCGTCATCCAGACATCCTTTGGATCAACCGTTGCGCCCGGCGCAGTAATATTGCTTGGTGGCTGTTGGGGTGAACTGGCAACGGGGGGCGGCTTGGGTTGACTATCCATCAGGGTGAGACTGCCGAAAACCAAACCCATCAGCACGGTTCCTGCACCACCCAGCATGACGTATTGCCGGTTTTTTGGGGATAGATTGGCGAATTTTTCAGAGAGACT
>CAIJXJ010000036.1 GCA_903824575.1 uncultured Methylobacillus sp. | reverse complement strand
TATGATGCTCATCAAGACTGATAATTTCGTCAATGAAACGAAAAGGCGCTTGCTGCGGCACTTGGTCCAGGACCTCTTTTTTTACGCCGGCATCAGCCTCCATAAAGGCCTCCATTGACATGGATTACACTACCTGTAATGTAGCTGCCTTTTTTAGCCAGAAAAGCCACGACCTCCGCAATCTCTTCCGGTTTACCAATACGTCCCAGAGCAATATTAGTAATGATTTTATCTTTCACTTCCTGCTGCAATTCCTCAGTCATGTCGGTGGCAATAAAACCGGGAGCCACGGAATTAACCAATATGTTTCGTCCCCTGAGCTCCTGCGCCAGAGATTTGGTAAAAGCATCCAGCGCTGCTTTTTCCATCGTGTAGGGAATTTGACCGGCATTGCCTGTATGTCCAACAACGCTGGAGATATTGATGATGCGCCCGGATGGACTGCGCAGCAGGAATTGCCTAAGGATTCTTTTGGTCAAATACCAGACACCGCGCGTCAACGCACGCTGTGCGTCAAATTGTTCTAATTTCATGGAAAGGATATCGGCATTAATAGAGTGTCCGGCATTGTTGACCAAAACATCCACGCGGCCGACCGCATCCTTGAGTTTTCCGATCATCATATCCACTCGCTCAATATCGGTCAAGTCGGCTTGAATTAAAAAGCCTTCTTTTATTTCTTTCAGCAACTGTTGCGCCCGTTCGACACTCTTATTGTAATGAATGCCAACGTAAAATCCTTCTGCTGCCAGAGCACGGCAGCATGCGGCTCCTATTCCTGTTGCGCCGCCTGTTACTAAAGCAACTGGGTTTTCGATCATCGGCCACTCTCCACTTTCAGCATCATATATGCCCAGGTCAGTCCGGCACCGACAATGACCATGGCAATGTTGTCGCCTGATTGAATTTCATTCCAGCGCATACTTAAAGTTGCCGGAGCGCCGCAGCAGGCGGTATTGCCGAATTGATCAACGTTGTACCAGTGGTTCTCAGGTTTTATCGCTCTGCGTTCGCACACTGTTTTAAGCATCCTCACATTGGCTTGATGACCGATAAAGATAAAACGCTGCGCATCGGCCGCATATTGATCCTGAAGCACTTTAAGATATTCTGTTGTTGTCTTGATGGCATAGCCCTGAACAGCTTTGCCATCCTGATGAAAAGTCCAGTCTCCGTCAATGCCGACTTTTCTCCATCCGGATGGGTGGGAATCAAAGCCGCCGCTGATAAAAGCTGCACGGGTGGGAACTTTTGTCGACACTATTGCCGCGATTGCGCCATCGCCGAAAAGGACTGCCGAATCACGATCAGAATAATTAATCGACCTTGTTGGTGATTCCGCGCCGATCAGCAAAATATACGGCGGCAGCGTCTCCGGCTGCATGCGTAAAAGAAGATTGACCTGCATGCCGAAAGTAGAACAGGAGGAATTCAAATCGAAACTGGCTGCTTCAATGCCCAGCTCCGCGGCCATCGCCGAAGCTTCCGCCGGCGAAATGTTATCCGGTGACGAAGTGCCGGCAATAACCATACCGATATCCTCCGGTTTTAGCGAAGCACGCTGCAGAGCCATTCGGGCGGCTGACGATCCCATCTGTGAATTTTTGTATTGTCTGATGACGAAAGATTCCAGCGGATTAATATTTTTTGTTTGCCTGATATAATCCAGAGGCAGAACCGTCCGGCGGTTTTGAATGCCGACCCGGTCC
>CAIJXJ010000035.1 GCA_903824575.1 uncultured Methylobacillus sp. | reverse complement strand
TTGAATTAAGTGCTTTGTAGAAATGAATAAAATTTGGGTGTAGTGAAACTCCCAGCTCGCGGCTCAGTAACAACGCCTCTTTTTCGAGAAATTTTGCGATATACATTACCCTGAACCATCCATCATCAAGATCAATGATGATCTCTTTTGCACCAGCACCTACATCATCAAAAGGTTTCCACCGATCAGGCTCCAAACCTGCCTGAACCTGACCAAGCTGATGCCCCGCTTCTTTCCGGGCATTTGCGGTGAATATTTTGTCATCCTTGATATCCCGTAACGAAGAGCCTCGCCAGTCAATTGGTTTTTCTTTCATATAATCTCCCTGCGTATTGTATCAAATCTTATACGTTGCGCAAGGTTTATGCTCACTGGACATTTATTGCTCTGCTCCTGATGATGACGCTCCCGAGGTCACTGCACAATGGGTGGCTGAGGCGAGTTTATATGATTATATTGCTTGTTCTATCAGGTCTAGTGATATAAACTTAGTCCACTAAACTTGATCCATGTGAGGCAACCATGCAAACATACAACATCCACGATGCTAAGACGCAGCTTTCCAAACTAGTCGAGATGGCGGCAAGGGGTGAATCGTTCGTGATCGCTAAGGCGGGCAAGCCCATGGTGAAAGTGACCGCACTCGACACACCGGAATCGTCGCAAATGAAGCGATTTGGGTTCATGGCCGGCCAGATCAAAGTGCCAGACGACTTTAACACGATGGGCTCAGGCGAGATTCAAGAACTGTTCGAGGGCGTGGCATGAAGCTACTGTTGGATACCCATCTGCTGATTTGGGCGGCAGATGGCATTGAACGTGTGCCGACTGGTGCTCGTGCGCTGATGGCTGACCCGGAAAACGAATTGCTTTTCAGCGTGGCGAGCATATGGGAAGTTGCCATCAAGCGCGGGCTGAACCGGCCCGATTTTCAGGTCGATGCGCGTATGCTGCGTCGTGGCCTGATCGACAACGGATACTGCGAACTGCCGATACTCAGCGAGCATGCGGTTGCAATTAATGCCTTGCCCCCAATTCACAAAGACCCGTTCGATAGACTGCTGATTGCGCAAGCAATGGTCGAAGGGATTACATTGTTAACCGATGACGCGACAGTGGCACTGTATCAAGGTCCGGTAAGGCTGGCTTAACTTTGGGGAACTGGACAAATTCCGCCGGTTTGGGCCCGATACGCACACAGCCTCAACAAGACCGCGAGCCACCTCTGTTTTGAGTCTATCTTGCCCAATAGTATAAAGGGCAATATTTGTATCAAGAAAAGACTTGACGGTCATAGCATTCATCACGATTGAACTGTCCATCAAAAACCGCGCCAAATTGATCGAATTCACTCATACCCTGCACTGGGCTTTTTGATTTCTGGAGCTTGGTCTTCAAATAACCCACGAAATCCAAAATCTCCCGTGCTTCTGACTCAGGCATAACCCTCACTTCATCAAAAATTTTCTTTGCTGTATTCATGGCAATCCCTCTTCACATGACAAGTTCGTTCATTATAATCATAGCAACCCAGCACTACAAAATATTACAAGTTTAGCCTTGAGCGCAAACATGGTATCCATGTCTTTGTCTACAGACAAGGCATGTCTGGGCTTCATCGACAAGCAAAGCAACCCCTTTGTTTAGCCAAATAGCTCACTGTGTGAGCCAAGCCGTGCTAGA
>CAIJXJ010000034.1 GCA_903824575.1 uncultured Methylobacillus sp. | reverse complement strand
TATCTGTACCTGTTGGAGAAAGACTTTCATCGTCCGACAACCAAGAGCCTTCACGTCGAGCGAGTCACGCCTCTCGAACGCTTGGAGCGTTTCTGGCACAAGACCGTCGCGGGGTAGGGCGGACCCAGACCTGTCCAAAATAACGGTTGAGACGGGAGTGGAAAAGGCCTCCGTTTCGGGTGATAACGGTTGATGGAAATGTTCGAACCATCAACACCCAGCCACGGAGGCCACCCGCATGCTACGCGGCGCCAGCCTGTTCAGCCAAGTCTTATCGTTGATCAATCGCCATCAGTTTAGCGC
This sequence comes from uncultured Methylobacillus sp., assembly GCA_903824575.1. Classification (GTDB taxonomy): domain Bacteria; phylum Pseudomonadota; class Gammaproteobacteria; order Burkholderiales; family Methylophilaceae; genus CAIJXJ01. The sequence continues at coordinate 1,349 of CAIJXJ010000034.1, read as the reverse complement.
GGCCGCCAAGACGTTTCGCGCCGAGAAGGGCGCCAAAGGGTTCAGTTGTTGGGACCAGTTTGTGGCGATGTTGTTTTGTCAACTGGCCCAAGCCAAGAGCCTGCGGGAGATCGTCCAAGGTCTGCTCTGCTGCGAGGGCAAGCTGCAGCATCTGGGCGTACGGGCCGCCCCGAAGCGCTCCACGTTAAGTTATGCCAACGCCCACCGACCGTGGAAGCTGTTCGAGGCGGTGTTCTATCAGGTGCTGGAGCAGTGTCGGCAAGCCGCCCCACCGCGCACCAAGTTTCGCTTCCAGAACAAGCTGCTGTTGCTGGACGCCACGGTCATCGAGTTGTGCGTGACGATGTTTGACTGGGCGCGGTTTCGCCGCACCAAAGGCGCGATCAAACTGCATCTGTTGCTGGATCACGACGGGTATTTGCCGGTCTTTGCCCACCTCAGCGAGGGCCGTCAGCACGAGATGAAACTGGCGCGGGGCTTGTGTTTGCCGCGCGGCAGCGTGGTGGCGATGGACCGCGCCTATGTCGATTATCGACTGTTCCAGAATTGGACGGAGCGCGGCATCTACTTTGTCACGCGGCTGAAGCGCCAAGCCAACTACTGGGCGTTCCAGCAGCGGCGGGTGCCCGACAAGAGCCTCATCCGCAACGACGAACTCATTGAGTTGACGCCGCTGGCGGCCGGTCGTGTGTGCCCAGCAACGTTGCGCCGCATCGAAGTGTGGGTGCCCGACAAACAGGAGACGCTCGTGCTGGTGACCAACCAGTTGCAGTGGAGCGCCGCAACCATCGCCGCGATCTACAAGGAACGCTGGCAGATCGAGCTGTTCTTCAAGGCCCTGAAGCAGTACCTCAAGATCAAGAGCTTTGTCGGCACCAGCGCCAACGCCGTGCACATCCAGATTTGGACAGCCTTGATCGCGATGTTGTTGGTGAAATACCTGCAACTGCGGGCCAAGATCGCTTGGGCGCTGAGCAATCTGGTGACGCTGCTGCGCTGGAATCTATTCACGTACCGCGATCTGTGGCGTTGGATCGATGCGCCCTTTGATACGCCGGCCGGCTCCGAAGTGGCCGTCCAAACCTGGCTGATGTTGGACAGCATCCAGCCCGCGCCACCGGCAACCTCAACCTGAGGCAAGCTACCAACCAATGAAAGCAGGCCGAAACACGAAGGTTACCTGTCCATAATCAGGTTATCTTGGACAGCAGTGATGCAAACTCTGAGTTTGTGGAGACTCTCGACGCGCCGTTACACGCTTGCGGGTGACAACAGGTTTGCCGTAGAGTGCGTTTCCGATGAGATTCACGTACAACTGGCTAAAACAATACGTCGATGTCGATTGGTCG
>CAIJXJ010000033.1 GCA_903824575.1 uncultured Methylobacillus sp. | reverse complement strand
TTGGTTCATGGTGGTCTGCGCTATCTGAAAGATGGAAACATCATGCTCACATGGGAGTCTGTGCGGGAAAGAAAGCGTCTGCTCGCTGAAGGGCCCGGGCTGATTGAGCCGCTGGGTTTTCTCATTGCCAATTATAAAGGTGACCGGCCCGGCCGCCTCGTTTATAGAGCCGGCCTGGTGATCTATGATCTGCTGGCGACACAATGGAGTCATAAAGCGTATACTGCAACGGAATTTCAGATGCTGGCGCCGCACATCCGGCAGAACGGACTAGAAGGAGGTCTTTGTTTCGGCGATGCCCAGACCAATGATGCCCGTCTAGTCCTGCGGGTAATCCGCGAAGCCGTTGCCGACGGCGCTCAGGCAATCAATTACGTCCGCGCCGAGACATTGATACGCAGCAATCAAAAAAATGACGGGAAAGGAGCATCCTTGTCCGGAGTGAGACTTTACGATACTTACCGGAATCGCCACGCTGATATACGGGCCAGAGTTATTATCAATGCTACCGGCGCCTGGGCCGATGAGCTCAGAGGGCAGGTCGGCGCGAAACCCCGGATGCGTTTACTGCGCGGCAGTCACCTTGTTGTTCCCGCCTGGCGCCTGCCCGTCGCGCAATCGGTAAGCTTCCTCCATCCGCTGGATCGCCGGCCGGTGTTTATCTTTCCCTGGGAGGGCATTACCCTGATCGGAACCACCGATACGGATCATCGCCAGTCGATTTCAGACGAACCTTCAATCAGTCCCGATGAGGTGGCCTATCTCATGGCGGCCGCAGAGGCGCAATTTCCATCCATCAACCTGACCTTGAATGACATCATATCAACATTTTCCGGCATCAGGCCTGTTATCGGAACAGGCAAGGCCGATCCCTCCAAGGAAGCGCGTGACCATGTTGTCTGGGAAGAAGAAGGATTATTGACAGTGACCGGCGGGAAGATGACAACATTCAGGTTGATTGCGTTGGATGTCCTGAAGGCCGTTCGTCACAGAATTCCGCAAATGCCGGAGCCTAACAAGTCCGTGCCGGTATTGAATCAGATGGAGATGGATATTCATTACAATAAAAATGGCCGACTAAACGCAGCCATGCTAAGACGGCTTGCCGGTTGTTACGGGTCGGACGCTCGGGCGCTGATCGATGCCGCACAACCGGAGGAATTGGAAGAGATTCCCTGTACCGGCACTCTTTGGGCAGAACTGCGCTGGGCGGCCCGTGATGAGGGCATTGTTCACCTTGAAGATTTAATGTTGCGGCGCACACGTCTGGGGTTGACAGTCATGGAAGGAGGAAAGGCGCTTCTGCCGGCAATTCGATCAATTTGTCAAACCGAACTTGGATGGGATAATGCCCACTGGGAGGAAGAAGAGCAATCATATTTGTCATTATGGCAACGATGCTATAATTTGCCGGAGGAAACGATTCCTGACTGGCGGGTGATGTTGAAAAAATAGGAAATGATGGGCTGTTGAAAAACGCTCATCTGCTGTGTTGCGCTGCAAATAGCCCCGCTCAACGTATATCCACACGCCTCGCGGTTCGGTTTTTTGCGCGCCTTGCATCTGAACATTTTTGAACAGCCCC
>CAIJXJ010000032.1 GCA_903824575.1 uncultured Methylobacillus sp. | reverse complement strand
GGGCCCGGAAGGGATCGGACCTTCGGCCAATGGATTATGAGTTCCAAACCCATGCTTGTAAGTATTTGTTAATAAACGAGTTATGCTTGTAAAATAAAGACATGCGATGCTGACCGAAGCGTAACAGTAGCCCAAACGAGCATGTCTGTTGCAAATTCTGTTGCAAATCGATGGCTCGGATTGATCCATTAAAGACTGTTTTTAGGTGAGGATATAATTTTTGTCAAGGATTAAATGATATACTGTCCGTACAATTCAGGATTTGTATGTATTTTTGCACCCTACGCGGAGAATTGGGGATTGGCAGAACCGATTAAGGAAAAAAGATATATTATTCATGGTTGCTCCGATTGCTACTTCACTTTACGAATGCCATAGTTGCCGTTTACCACTTTTGTAATCGTAATTTCCACGCCGTTATTTTCCAAAGTGAAGCCGTCTCCTTGATATAGTCCGCCCGGATCGCTTGAATAGTTGAAATAAATGTCATAGCGCCCGTTTGGAACATTAACGGATTCCGTTCCATTCGGCGAAACAATGAAATCCTTGCCCTTGCCATCAGATCGCAACCCAACGCGAACTTTGAAATCATTTGGGTTCTTAACTCGTACTTCGTGCAAGCCTGTGAGTTTACTCGAATAACTTGGCCAATTCGTGGGTGGCGCGTCAAAATCTTGCCCATTCCCGCTGTGCTGGCGCAGCAATCCAGCAACTTCGTTAGAGTGCCACTTCAACGCCCTCATCAACGCAGTATTGCCATCTTTGTCTTTAGCGTTCACATCGGCCCCCGCAGCCAGCAAAGTCTGCACGACCTTCGGGTTGTGCAAGGCCATCATTAACGCAGTAGTGCCATCTTCAGCTTTAGCGTTCACATCGGCCCCCGCAGCGATCAGGGTTTGAGCCAAGTTTTGATCTTTTGGCGAAGTGCCCTGTAGCAGCATCATCAACGCCGTATATCCACCTCTGCATCTAGCGTTCACATCGGCCCCCGCTGCGAGCAAGGCCTGCACGACCTCCACGTGTCTGCCTTCCGAGGCCAGTGCCAATGCCGTAATACCGTCGTCATTCTTTGAATTTACATCTACTTTCGTTGCGAGCAGAGTTTTGACACGTAGCAAATCCCCATGGCGCGATGCGGACGCTAAGTTCGCGAGGGGCGCGAAAACTTTGCGAATTTTGTTGTTTTGATCCGCAGTGACAAGAACTGCGAGGTTAAAAAGTTTCTCGATCTTAACTTTTCCAAAATCTTTCGTCTCAAGCCAGTTGTTTGTGATCTTGCCGTCAACCAGCTGAACGGGCTGCCCATTGAATAACAACTCGACACCATCGGCGGAAAAATTCCCGTATGCGTCTTGGGTCAGCGTCTTGACGCGAACGTCATAATCAACGCCATCAATGAGCTTGTATTCTGGCTGGCTGACACTTTTCTCATCGCAGAAAGCTATGCTGCACCAGGCCAGCGCAACCAGCATCACGGCGGCGCGGTGGGGAATTGGGGAGCGAAAAAGCCTGCTAAAGAAAGAGTACATGTTCATAAAGAGGTCAGTCCTTGTAATTGATTTACGGCTTCGGTATCGCGGGCGGCGGAGTTATTGCCAGAGAACAGTTTTGTCCAAAACCTCATTTGGTCTATCCTTTTCTTCATGTGATAATAAATAATCTTACCACGAATTCTTGAAATTGCAATAAGTTATTTAAGATTAAATGATATAATGTCCG
>CAIJXJ010000031.1 GCA_903824575.1 uncultured Methylobacillus sp. | reverse complement strand
GTCGTGAAATAAGGCGGATTGCCTCACTTCCAACATAGGGAACAGATCCCCAGTTTCAAGCTTCCGAAAGTTCAAATACAACCGGTATCAACCGGAGCCACCCCTACCGCGCGAGCGGTTTAGTCCATCGACCCGTTGCCGACGTTCACAACAATAAGAACCCGACGTTCAAGTGCGGAGCTGAAAAATGAAAGCGGCCATTGACGTTGCATCAGTCAAACTTTTCCCGCCGACGGCTCTTTTGCAGACATAACGGACCTCCATTTCTGCAACGTTAATGTGCATTTTCGGATAGATGAGGATCTCTGCGTAGCTCGCGCCAATGAAAAAGGCAGGTCTCCCTGCCTTTCATACCATGTCACCCTATAGGGCTGAATCCGAAGATGCAGGTTGATAAGGCCACGACTGCTAATGTTTTAAGCCACCGTTAGCTGGGCCTGTTGAAAACCTACGGCGTAACCCGCACTTAAAAATATGACAGGTCAATTGGAGGTTGTCAATATGCTATGCTCATAAAACTGGATATTTCCATCTTGTTATTGATTTGCTAATGTAATATAGGGAATTAGAGTGATGTCAGCGTCTTAAATGTAAGGGGTGAATGATGTTCAAAAACTTTAAAATTGGTGTGCGTCTTGCGGCAGGTTTCGGCATTGTGGTGGCTCTTCTCGCGGTAATTGCCGTTGTCTCATATATACGCATAGCTCAAATCAACACCGAGCTTGATGATGTAATCCATGATAAGTTTCCCAAAACGGAAATGGCTAACACGATCGTCGATAATATCAACGTGATTGCTCGTGCCTTGCGCAATTCTTTGTTGGTTAAGTCTCCAGAGGATGTAAAAGCCGAACTTGATCGTGTTGAGGGTGCGCGCAAGAATATTGTTGAGAACTTCGACAAGTTGGACAAGGTTATCCACTCCGATGAGGGCAAGAAGAAGCTCGCGTCAGCTCTCGATGCGCGTAAAGATTTCGTAGTAGAGCAGAACCATTTTATCGAACTGCAGAAAGCAGGCAAGCGAGATGAGGCCATCGAATTGATGGTTACTAAAATGCGCAAGACCCAAGGCGTTTACATCAAAGCAGTCCAAGATTTGATCGAATTCCAGTCCGATCTGATGAAGGAAACCGGCAACGAGGCGGCTGCATCAGCCACAGGGGCGCAGAGTCTAATTATGATCCTATCCATAGGCGCAATCCTGATTGCTGTCGGCTTCGGATTCTGGATTACCCGCTCTATCACTAGGCCACTCAATGAGGCCGTGGACATTGCGAATGAACTTTCCAATGGAAACATGAGCATCAAGATTAATGTGGCCTCCAAAGATGAAACTGGCCAATTGCTCACCGCCATGAAGGCCATGGTGGTCAAGCTGTCGCAGATCATCACAGATGTTCGCGCGGGAGCGGATTCCCTGTCGTCCGCCTCCGAGGAAATTAGTGCCACCGCCCAATCTTTGTCACAAGCCACAAGCGAACAAGCTGCCAGCGTAGAAGAAACTTCAGCATCTCTTGAGCAGATGACTGCCTCAGTCGCACAGAATACAGAGAATGCCAAGGTCACCGACAGCATGGCTGGCAAGGCCGCGCATGAGGCGACCGAGGGAGGCGAGGCAGTAGCCAAGACGGTAGCAGCGATGAAGCAGATCGCCGGCAAGATCGGTATCGTCGATGACATTGCCTACCAAACCAATTTACTGGCATTGAATGCCGCAATTGAAGCGGCGCGAGCAGGCGAACATGGCAAGGGCTTCGCCGTGGTGGCGGCAGAAGTGCGGAAACTTGCGGAACGCAGTCAGGTAGCGGCACAGGAAATTGGTGAACTGGCATCCTCCAGCGTCGACATGGCGGAACGCGCCGGTAAGTTGCTTAATGAAATGGTGCCTACCATTAACAAGACTTCTGATTTGGTACAGGAGATCGCCTCGGCTTCTAGCGAGCAATCTTCCGGCGTCGCACAGATCAATGGCGCAATGGGTCAGCTTAATCAGACCACGCAGCAGAACGCGTCTGCTTCAGAAGAGTTGGCTGCTACAGCAGAAGAGATGAGCAGTCAGGCCGAGAATCTACAGCAAATTATGACCTTCTTCACACTGGCGGAAAACGCCGGCGGCGCTTCTGCCACCAATACCGTGCTACATAGTGCACCTAAGGCACGGGTTAGCGGCGGCCCCAAGGTGAAGGCCAAGAGTCAATCGGCAGCTAGAGCCACCGAGAGTGCCCCTAATGAACAGGATTTTGAACGTTTCTAGGAGGTGGCCATGAGCGAGGCGACGAGTTTGCAAGTCGTAGCCGCGAAGGCCACGACGGATGAAGATCAACAATACCTGACGTTCATGATTTGCGGCGAAATGTTCGCGGTCGTTATCCTGAATATCAAAGAGATCATCGAGTACGGAAGTCTGACCGAAGTGCCGATGATGCCGCCATTCATACGCGGTGTAATCAACCTGCGCGGTAGCGTGGTGCCGGTAATCGACTTGTCGGCACGTTTTGGCCGCAAGACCACCGAGGTGTCACGCAGAACCTGCATCGTCATCATTGAAGTAGATGCGGGGACCGAGGACGAATCCAAGCAGGATGTCGGCATTATGGTTGACAGCGTGTCTGAGGTGCTGGAAATCCAGAAGGGCGATATCGAACCACCACCTGCATTCGGAGCCAAAATCCGCATTGATTTTGTACGCGGCATGGGCAAGGTGGCTGGTAAGTTCGTCATCATACTCAACGTTGACAAGGTGTTGTCGGTCGATGAGATGGCCGAAATGACACATATTGGTAGCAACGACTTGTCTCACGCATCGGTGGTTGTCTAACCGCATTTTTTAAAATGTCCAATTTCCGGTTACAGCTCACAGTAGCCTTCTGGGGCATCACCGATCAGATCGCGTGGCGTATGCTCTGCCACGACAATGCCGAAAGCAAGGTTCTTGGCATGAGCACGTCCTTCAAACAGGTTACGCAGATTGTCCGTGACTTGATCCAAGTCAAACGGTGCATTCTCAATATTCATACGACCCGCTTCCATCTTAGAGAAATCGAGAATGTCATTGAGAATGCCAAGCAGACTTTGTGAAGATGATGAAATCTTTTGCAGATAATCTCGAATAGCAGGCGTTGTAACCTCATTGAGTGCTAACTGTGAGAGGCCGATGATCCCGTTCATTGGAGTTCTGATCTCATGGCTCATGTTGGCAAGAAACTCCGACCGTACCTTAGCAATATTTTCGGCCATCTCTTTGGCTTCACGAATATCTGTTTGTGCTCTAATTTGATCAGAAACATCAATGAATGCCCACAAAGACTCTCCTGTGGACTTATCCAGCATGGTGCCACTCGCGTCAACCCAAATAACTTCTCCATTTTTACGGCGATGTTCAATACGGGTTCGATAAATATTTCCCGCTTGCAACTCAGGGTAAGCAGCTGTTCCAAGAGCGGTGTAGGACTCAACGCTAGTGTAGTGAAGCCGCGTGGGTTTCCCCGTTAATTCTCCACTTGCGTAGCCAAGCATTTTCTCGAAGGCTGGATTAGCCCAAGTAACAACACGGTCTCTGACTTTGACGATACCGACCAGGTCAGTTTCCAACATGGCTTTTTGTTCTCTTAACAACGATTGCATCTGCGATTCTGCTTGCTTGCGTAACGATATATCCCTTGTGACCGCGAGATGTACTACTTTCCCATCTGGTTCTTGCATGGGTACTGCGTGGGTCTCAAGCCAGCGGTGCCCACCCTTTAATCCAATCACTTCAAATTCTAGCGTCATCGATTCGCCAGCAATGACTCGCTTATGCATCTTGGTAAATTCTCTGCGATATTCTGGCGCGATGACATTAACTACAGGATTTCCCGCAATTTGACCTAATGACTCTGCCTCTAGCATGGCAAGGCCTGCTGGATTCATCTCAATCAATATCCCTTCAGCATTAACGATCTTGATGCATTCTGGCTCACTCTCAATAATGGTTCTAAGCCGAGATTCACTAGCAACAGACTTTGTTTCAGCACTTTTTTTGTCTGTTATGTCACGATTTGCTACACGTCGACCGTTATAGTGCCCTGCATTGTCAAAAACAGGCTGGCAACTATGTTCGATCCAGCGTACTTCTCCATCCTTCCTACTAATTCTAAAAGTAATTGTTTCAATCTCGTGGCGATGGTGAACGCCATGCAGATGCGCCTCCATTACCCCTAGATCATCCGGATATACAATTTGTCTTAACAATCCCGGACTGCAAATGAATTCGTCTGCGCTATACCCCGTTACACGCTCGCATGATGGGCTCATGTAATAAACTTCGCTACTTGGGCCTAGCCAATACTCCCAATCGTGGGTGTAATCCGCTACGGTACGAAAACGTAACTCACTCTCTCGTATGCGTTTGTTGCTTAAAAATAGGCGCATCCATAGTAGCAAAATCAGGCAAGCAGAAATCACCCCCCCTAAGATTGGCCAGCGGAAACGCTCCCAAACATCATGAGCTGTAAATACGGGTATCTTCTCAAAGGGGGGCATACGTAGTTCGCGTAGCACTCCCTCAACAGAGGAATAATCTGCAGTAACATCGAATCCCTGTATTTGAAGAGCTTGAATGAGCGACTTATTCTCATCAACATTCAAAAGAAAGGAAGCTACCTTGCGCTTTAGATTTTTATCCGTGTGGAGCAAGGTGGCAAAGGGCCATTCCGGGTACAGCCTTGTCGATACCTGAACGGGGAACCCAGCATGATCTTGTCTGTTAATTATCGTGACTTTTGAAGGATCTAACTTACCCTCATGGGTAAGTTTTTCAAGTACCCCAGAACGAATGAAACCTACGTCTGCCGCTCCTGAAAGTACAGCATTTACAACGTTGTCATGGGGCATGCCAGTGGATATGAGCCGAATGTCCCTGGACATATTGAATCCGGCTAGCGCCAATTCGTAGGCCTGCATCTGGTAACCGCCAAGTGAATCAATACCGGTGGCAGCAATAGACTTTCCACGCAAATCTTCCAAATCACGAATCTCTGTTCGATTGGCGCGTGTAAATATCACACCCCCAAAAACCGTAACAGGTTTCCCTTGCTCAATGTTTTCTAGTGTCGCAATCGGAGGAGCCAGACCGATGCGACGGTTCAATAATACATAGTGACCCGGATTGGTTAGGATGAAATCAACCTTATTACCAGATACAGCAGATTGAAGTTCACTTAAAGTAAAAGTCTGTACTACGAATTTATACTCAGGAATTGCTTTGCTCAAAGCTGTAGCAAGCGGCTCCCATTGCGCCTGTGTCTGAGGCTTAGGTCGGAAAGCAAGGATTCCAATTCTTACTTCTTCTTTTGCGAGTAGCGAAGGGGATGCCACGATGAAGCAAAAAGCCAATATAAAGCCGATTAGCGTCTTTAAGTTATGACGTTGGAGGATCATTATTTATGTTGGCCTCAGTATGGCTTTTGATTCGCGTTTCAATTTTTCAATTTCGGTCATCGTAAGTCTTGCCTTGAAGATGCAAGTGAAGTAAGTAACGATCAAGTTAATATTTAGTATGGCTCACATTACCGCGGCTCATTGGCTCGCTACACAAACTCTGTTGCGACCAGAGTTTTTGGCTTCATACAATGCGGTATCAGCAATATGCATCAAATCATCAATGTTGTTATCCGCCGACACCAGCGTAGCCACGCCAATTGAAATATGAAGCTTAATCGATTCCGCACCTTCAATATTAATCGGGGAATTTTCAATGGCAAGCCGAATTCGTTCGGCGACTTCAGTCGCAACACCTTTGGTCGTTTCAGGTAAAAGCACAGCAAACTCTTCGCCACCGATACGGCCAACAATGTCTATTTCGCGTAATGTCCTTTTGCAACGATCAGACAACTGCTTCAGAGCAAGATCCCCTACTTTGTGGCCGAACGTATCGTTGATTGTTTTAAAATGATCTATATCCATCATCAGGATGGAAAGCTCGCTTCGGTAACGGATGGCACGAGCAAGTTCCTTCTCGGCAAGCTCAATAAAATGTCCCCGATTCTCAACTCCAGTAAGAAAATCCTTACTGGCCTGATGCTTTAATTTCTTCATGAGCATGGCTTGCTCCTTGAGCAATACAGCCAGTGACATACCAATGACCGAATAGATCATGCAATATGTCCATACATTCACCAGACCCGTTTCAGCAAAGTCATTCGCAAAAAAACCTACGTGCTGGTAAGCGCCCATAGAAGCTTGTGCGGTAATCATCAACATCACGAGTGATGCACCATGCCGCCTAAGGCGGATCGCAGAAAAGAAAACAAACGGTGCCAACCAGAAACCCTTGGGATAGCTGCCAAAAATCTCCGTGAAATTGTTTAGAAATGTGACCTGCCCATAGATAAATGCAAGGAGCGGGATGAGTACAGCCTCCAAGCGCATTTCAGGCTTGCTGAACCAGTCTGGTTTTGACCGCCAGATTAGAATGGCCGGAGTTATCAATACAACCCCAAGCAAATCGCCCATCCACCATTTAAGAAATAAATGAATAAAACTCGACCACCCAGCCATGCCCCACATAATCAGAGCAACCACCCCAACTGACGCCGCCACAATACAACTTATAGCACCGCCCCAAAGGATGATCTTGAAATAATCGTCCAACCTATCAAGACGCACCTTAAATCCATTAGTGATTAAAAGGTGATATGCCACGACAACTTGAAGAGTGCTACCAATTGCGATCACCATGGCGAGAGGAACGGTATCGCCAACCCATATATTTGCAGCTATCGCCCCAACTAAAACACCCGGCCATACTCTTCTGCCGAAAACCAGAACAAAGCCGAGCGCTATTCCGCTAGGGGGAAATATTAAGGTGAGATTGCCCCCAGTTATGGCGAACGAAAGAAATGCCTTGGCAACGAAAGCATAGATTAAAGCTAATCCAGCAATAACAAATAGGTCTGACCAAGTGTAGCTTGATATGAATTTTCTTGAAATCATTACACATTATAAGCAAACGCTAGTAATCGCACACTAGCATTTTAAAGGCCATCTTCACATTTCAGCCCTTTAGACCAAAGACTTTGTATCGTCCCTCTCCAAAAGCTAGCTTGTAACTATAGCGGCAGATGAAATGAAGGGCTACAAGGCGAAAACGTGATGGCTAGGTTATGGCGGCGCGCAGACTCAACGTCTGCAATGGAGGTGCATACTCCAATTTCCGGAAATGGCCGATTCCGGATGCTAGAAAATCAACGAACATTTCCCCAAGTTCTTT
>CAIJXJ010000030.1 GCA_903824575.1 uncultured Methylobacillus sp. | reverse complement strand
GCGATTGGCAAATTTCAACTTCGCTGAATCATGCCGTTTGTCTGAAACCTTTACCGTGAGACTGGACTTCACCGGCGAATGTGTTTTAGTCAATATGAGGGTAAGACTCCATGAGCAAGGTTAACCCATTACACGGCTGAATGCCGCGAATGGTTACTTGCCGGGAGACCCGGACCCCTCAAGTCATGTTGCACGGTGCCGCACGACCCATGATAAAAACAAGAATAAGGGAGCGAAATAATGAAGGAACCGATCAAGAAAAAGAAACCCGGCCAGGCAGGTAGTGACGACACCAGCGAATTTCTACGTCAGGACCGCATTGAGATCCGAGTAAATCACCACGAAAAAAAGCGCATCAAGCAACTCGCGATGGAAAAGGAGTTTGAAACTGTCGCTTAATATGTGCGCTGTCAAGCTATGAAGCCGGGCAAAGAGAATCCGAATGCGCAACGTCAGGCTCAATACGCCTGTATGCACCAGCTCAACCGCATGGGAACCAACATCAATCAGATTGCCCGCCATCTCAATAGCGGAGGCAAGCCTGACGATGAGATCTTGCTAACCTTGGTGCAAATCATGGAGCATGCGGAATTGCTCTGCAATACCGCCAACGCAACGTCAACGGGTGTCCAATGATTGTGCGGTTTTTCAAGACCGGACAGTCCTGCGGTGAATCACCTGTCAATTATCTACTTCGCCTGCGTGACCACGCTGGCGAACTCCGGCCAGAGATGCCAGAAATTCTTGAGGGCAACCCTCGATTGACCATTGCTCTGATCAATGGAATTTCACGTCAGCATAAATATTCCAGTGGGTGTCTGGCATTCAGGCCGGGCGAACAACCCAGCAAGGCAGAGTTAAGCAGCATCATTGAAAAATTCAAGTCTGTAGTGGCTCCAGGTTTAGAGCTGGATCAGTTCAATAGCCTGTTTGTCTTACACCGTGAGCCACCAGATCGCAAGACAGGTCTGTCTGGTTTTCATGTTCATTTCGTCATGCCCATGACAATTCTGGCTGGTGTGACCGCCAATGGCAAGGATTTGACTGGCCGACGATGGAATCCTCACCCACCCGGAAAACAGACCATTGAAATGATGGCTCTGTTCACCCAGGTCACCAATCATGAACATGGCTGGCCACCTGTTGTCGAAAATCCCTTGCGTGTTGGTGTGGACAGTTTCTGGCGTAAAGCTGCCAATGTCAGCAACAGCAAGGCGGCGGAATTACTCCGTCAGGAATTGAACAAGGGCATACGCTGCGGAAAAATCAACAGTCGTGACGAGCTATGCACTTACATGGATCAGTTGCTGGGCCTGACCATTACACGTACCGGCACAAATTATGTGTCCGTGAAGTTCCCCAACGCTGGACGGGCTGTGCGCCTCAAAGGTGCGATGTTTGAAAGTCAGACCGATTACGCGACATTGCGTTCGGCAACATCGCAGAGTCATGGTGTCGAAAAGCTTTCCCCCCCAGACTACCAGCAGGCCAAAGCGAGATTGGCTGACCTGATTTATGCACGTGCCAACGAATTGGCCGGAAATACCAAGGCGAGGCCAAAAAACAGAATAACAACAAAGGAGAGCAGCTATGGAGCAGATGAGAAAAGACCTGGACGAAGTCATGTCAGCCGTGCGGAATATGGACGGGGCCATGCTCTACATGTCCCAAAGAGTGGCATGGAACGAAGTATGTTTTCAGCAGGTCCAGGACAGTGGCGTCATTCATATGGCGGAAATGATCAAGAAGGTGATGGACGATCACAAAAAGTTGCAGGGCCAACTCAACATGTTTTCCATGCGTCTGGCAGCGCTTCAGAGCCAGGACGGGGACGGGGAATCGGGTGGGTCCCACCAAAAAATCATGGGCAAACCATCAATGAACAAATTCGGGAGCTAGGCATGCAGCTCTTGGATTGCGAGCCATGGTCACCGCAGGCGGCCGCCATCATGGCAAGCATCAATGCGCTGGTTGGACAACGAGAACAGTTGCCCAAGGGGCCAAAGTTGGGCCGCTGACGGTTGAAGTTGGGCCCCATTCAACCTGTCGTAGACTCACTGATAGAGCAGTGAATCCTGGGGGTAGGGTTCCGCTCAAGCGGGTGCCTGTTTTTTCAGCAATCGAACATTGCTTTTGAATGCCATGGGACGCTCGCTCACCATTTTTAGGTCTAGTCAATGACAACAACAGAAAACCAAATTGAACTTGATTTGATCGGCAAACTGCAAGATCTCAAATACAGCTATCGGCAGGACATCCGTGACCGTGCCGCGCTGGAGCACAACTTTCGCCAGCACTTTGAAGCACTCAACCGTGTTCACCTCACGGATACCGAATTCGCACGCCTGCTGGAACTTATCGTCACGCCAGATGTTTTTGCTGCAGCCCGTACCGTGCGCGAGCGCAACAGCTTTGAGCGTGACGACGGCACGCCGCTGTATTACACGCTGGTCAACATCAAGGACTGGTGTAAAAACACCTTTGAGGTGATCAATCAGTTGCGGATCAACACCGACAACAGCCACCACCGGTATGACGTGCTGCTGCTCATCAACGGGGTGCCAGTTGTTCAGATTGAACTCAAGACGTTGGCGATCAGTCCTCGCCGTGCCATGCAGCAAATCGTGGATTACAAAAACGATCCTGGCAATGGTTATGGCAAGACCTTACTGTGTTTCCTGCAACTCTTCATCGTCAGCAACCGCACAGATACCTGGTACTTCGCCAACAATAACAACCGTCACTTCAGTTTCAATGCTGATGAACGCTTCCTGCCGCTCTATCAGTTTGCTGGGGAGGACAACAAAAAAATCACCCATCTGGACAGCTTCGCGGACAAGTTTCTCGTCAAATGCACACTGGGTCAGATGATCAGCCGGTACATGGTTTTGGTCGCCAGCGAGCAAAAGCTCATGGTGATGCGTCCGTACCAAATCTATGCCGTCAAAGCCATCGTTGAATGCATCCACCAAAACAGTGGCAACGGTTTTATCTGGCACACCACCGGCAGTGGAAAGACCCTGACTTCATTCAAGGCATCCACGCTGCTCAAAGACAACCCAGACATTGAAAAATGCCTGTTCGTGGTGGATCGCAAAGACCTTGATCGGCAGACCCGTGAAGAATTCAACCGTTTTCAAGAGGGCTGTGTTGAAGAAAATACGAACACGGAAACCTTGGTTCGCCGATTGCTTTCAGATGACTATGCCGACAAGGTGATCGTGACCACCATCCAGAAGCTGGGCTTGGCACTGGATGGAACCAATAAGAAGAATTACAAAGAACGTTTGGAGCCGCTGCGCAATCAGCGCATGGTGTTCATCTTTGACGAGTGCCACCGTTCACAGTTTGGTGACAACCACAAGGCGATCAAGGAATTTTTCCCAAATGCCCAGTTGTTCGGCTTTACGGGCACACCGATATTTACGAAGAATGCCAGCTATCAGCAAATTGAGGGCGAGCAGGCGTCCTATAAGACCACGCAAGATATCTTCCAGCAGCAACTGCACGCCTACACCATCACCCATGCTATTGAAGACCGCAATGTGCTGCGCTTCCATGTGGACTATTTCAAGCCCGAAGGCAAGAATAAGCCCAAGCCAGGTGAGGCCGTTCAAAAGCAAAAAGTCATTGAAACCATTCTGGCCAAGCACGACAGTGCCACGGCGGGGCGCAAGTTCAATGCTGTTTTTGCGACCGCTTCCATTAACGATGCGATTGACTATCACACGCGATTCAAAGACCAGCAGGCCAAGCAAAAAGAGGCAAACCCTGACTATCAGCCTCTGAATATCGTCTGTGTGTTTTCTCCGCCAGCGGACGGCAACAAGGATGTGCAACAAATTCAGGAAGACCTGCCGCAGGAAAAAGCTGACAACTCGGTGGCTCCTGATGAAAAGAAAGCGGCCCTTAAAGCCATCATCGCTGATTACAACACCCAGTACGGTACCAATCACAGCATTGGCGAGTTTGATCTCTACTATCAGGATGTGCAAAAGCGCATCAAGGATCAGCAATACCCGAATTCGGATTTGCCGCATGCACAGAAGATTGATGTCGTCATCGTTGTGGACATGCTGCTTACCGGTTTCGATTCCAAATTCCTGAACACCTTGTACGTGGACAAGAACCTGAAGTACCACGGACTGATTCAGGCTTTTTCGCGCACCAATCGTGTGCTAAACGATACCAAGCCATACGGAAATATCCTCGATTTCCGTCAGCAGCAAGAATCTGTTAACGATGCCATCGCCCTGTTTTCTGGTGAGTCCAGCAAACCTGCCAAGGAAATATGGTTGGTGGACAAGGCTCCTGTCGTAATCGATAAATTGGAAGGCGCAGTGAAGAAGCTGGGCGATTTCATGCAATCACAAGGGCTCGCTAACACTCCAGAAGAAGTACCCAATCTCAAAGGGGATGTTGCGCGTAGCCAGTTCATCACCTTGTTTAAGGATGTGCAGCGACTCAAAACTCAGCTGGATCAATACACTGACCTAACGCAAGATAACGCCCAAGCCATTGAGCAGGTGCTGCCCAAAGATCAATTGCTGGGTTTCAAGGGTGTGTATCTGGACACTGCACAGCGCCTCAAGGCGCAGCAGG
>CAIJXJ010000029.1 GCA_903824575.1 uncultured Methylobacillus sp. | reverse complement strand
TGTCCGAAGCTCGCGATCTGGCGCTGTTATTGGCGGATGCCAGTATGAACCCGGCGCGTACCGTGAATGGTTATTCTGAACTGTTGA
Source organism: uncultured Methylobacillus sp. (assembly GCA_903824575.1). Classification (GTDB taxonomy): domain Bacteria; phylum Pseudomonadota; class Gammaproteobacteria; order Burkholderiales; family Methylophilaceae; genus CAIJXJ01. Next base: position 1,770 of record CAIJXJ010000029.1, on the reverse strand, counting down.
TCAACGCCGTCGAGCATGGCAATCTAGGCATCAGTTATGCAGAAAAGAGTCAACTGTTGACCGAAGAGCGTTGGGTCGCTGAAGTGGAAGCCAGGCTGCGCAACCCGTTATATGCAGACCGTAGTGTGTCTGTCACCTTACAAAAAAACCAGGAAGCCAGCATCGTGACGATTAGCGATCAGGGTTGTGGCTTTGACTGGCAGTCCTATGTAGACTTCAGTCCGGATCGTGTGTTTGACTTGCATGGCAGAGGAATTGCGATGTCGCGTGCGGTCAGTTTCGACAAGCTCGAATATTTGGGGAATGGCAGTAGGGTGGTTGCCACTGTGCGCTTGCCGGGTTAAGCGAAAATCCTGACTCATCCCGAAAAACCACCCTGCCCAAGGGCGGGGTGGTGCGGTGCGGACGGTGGTCACAGAGGATTTCAGGTTGATTCATGCTATGTTTCCGGGAGAGCTGGGTATGCGAAATTATTTGTTTGAGATCCATGGCTAAGGAGTAATGATGAATAACCTGACACCGGCCTTGCGCAGGATTGAAAGTTTCCAAAGGCCAGGGGTTGCGATACTTTGCTTCCTGCTGACCGGGATAGAATTTTTGCTGCTGCCAGACTGGTCACTTCGCTTTAGTTACGCGCTCTTGGGCAGTATCGCGCTGGCGGCGCAGTTGATTGGCGGTAGTCGTTACTTCCGGGCAGTGCTTGTGGGTGGTTTTCTGGCCGAGATGCTGTTCGGTGGCTCGTATATTGTTAGCATAATCATGGCGATAGGCACGGTTGCCGGTTGTCTGGCAGCTGACAGGCTGATTGCCAGAGGGGGGGTGTTTGATACCCGATTGTCGTGTTTGCGGGATTTGATGCGCCTTTATCTATGGGGAGCCTTTGCCAATGCCGCGCTAGCTGCCTTGCTGGTTAGCTTGGTGTTGTGGTTGGCTGACCTCGCGAGCAGTGAAAATTTCACCGGAAGTTTTGCAGACGCCTGGATGGTAAGTTCGCTGGCAGTGGTGCTGTTCACCCCGTTGCTCCTGAAATGCTGGCCTAGTGAATCTAATCGCTATGTACAACCCGGCTATCAACTGATACGCGAGACCCTGATTGTTTTCGCCTTGATGACGCTGGTCGCGAGCATGGTTTTTCTGGATCTGCTACAGCATTCGATGCCCGATAGCCTGTTGGCAATGTTGCACCCCAACTTGATGTTTCTGTTTTTAACCTGGATTGCGCTGAGACTGGGTCCCAGAGCCATCTGCTTTGCGGTGCTGCTGGTGGCGGGGTTGGGTATCATTGGTGCAGACTTGGGCATCGGCTATTTTGCAGGCGACAAGGGCTATCACCATATGGGTAGCTACTGGTCGTTTGTGATGATCATTGCCCTGGTGGGGATGGTGCTGTCGATTTATATCGAGGCCAGCAACACTGCCACACAGTTGTTGGCGAAGAGTGAGGCCGAGCTTAGTCTTGAACTGAAACATATACTAAGCGCGTTGGATCGGCACGCGATGGTGAGCGTCACCGATTTAAAGGGAAACATTAGCTCGGTCAATGACAATTTTTGTAAGAGCAGCGGTTATCAGCGGGACGAATTGCTGGGTAAAAATCATGGCCTGCTTAATTCCGGATTCCATCCGGCCGCATTTTTCAGAGAGATGCAGGATACCATCAGTTCCGGGAACGTCTGGATGGGGGAAATATGCAACCGCGCCAAGAATGGGTCACGCTATTGGTTGCAAATGACCATCTCACCGTTTCTCGACGCAGAAGGCAAAGCCCTC
>CAIJXJ010000028.1 GCA_903824575.1 uncultured Methylobacillus sp. | reverse complement strand
GGATCAGTTCCGATAAAATCTGCAAGATTTGATGATACGTGGGTTACCGTTCCCGACTTTGAATCAATGCGAATCAACGCGCCAAAAGACTGGATCGCGCCCGACAAATTCAGCTGCTCCGATTCGCAGCGTTGCACTAGGGCTTCCAACATAGACAGCGTTGTCATGCATTACCTCTTGGGTGGCTTGCGGGAGGATTTTCCCCCAGGCTCAATTACCTTGGCAAACGCCTCCGGCGACAAGGGGCGATGGAACAAGTACCCCTGAACCATGTCACACCCCTCCTCCTTCAAGACCCCTAATTGGTCCTCGGATTCGACGCCTTCGGCCACCACTCGCATCCCTAATGCTCTAGACATATCGATGATCGCCTTCGCGATGGAGCGGTCGTCCCTCTCTAGAGCGATGCCATCAACAAAACTGCGGTCGATCTTAAGCTCATGGATAGGCAGCTTTTTCAAATAGGACAGGGATGAATAGCCGGTACCAAAGTCGTCGATGCTCACCTTCATCCCCATCCCGTCGAAGCTGGTCAGCATCTCCTTCACCATGTCTATTCGTTCCATCAGGGCGCTTTCAGTAAGCTCAATGCCAATGAGCTCTGAGGAAATTCCCGAACTATCAAGCCACGAGCCGACCTTATCTGCGAAGCCTGCATCCCGAAGCTGGTGGGCGGAGACATTAATGGCAATACGGGGAACGGTAAGTCCCTTGTCTCGCCAATAGGCAATCTGCTCCAGCACCATGGAAAAGACGGTTTCACCGATTGCTCCAATCAGGCCGCAGCTTTCGGCGATTGGAATAAAATGGGCCGGTGAAACTTCACCCAAGTTGGGATCGCGCCACCGCAGAAGTGCCTCTGCACCGACCACCTCTCCCGTGTGAATATCTACCTGCGGCTGGTAGCACATGCGAAAGCTATTGGCCTCAAGCGCCAACCGCAGACCCGTTTCCAGGGTCAGGCGTTGCAGAGCGATCACCTTCATTTCATCGGCAAAAAACTGATATTGATTCCGACCCCGCTCCTTGGCGCGATACATGGCAGTGTCGGCATGCTTCAGCAGGGTAAGACTATCTTCGCCGTCATCGGGAAAGACACTGATGCCAATACTGGCAGAGACAAACAGGCTTTTATCGTTAATGCTGAATGAAGCTCCCAGAAAATCAACGATGCGGCTTGCTACTGAGTTAACCTTTTCAAGGCTTACATCGGTCAAAATAGCTACAAACTCGTCTCCACCCAACCTTGCCAGGGTATCAGAATCCCTTACGCAATTCGTAAGACGCCCCGCCGCTTGCTTCAGAAGTTGATCGCCGACATCATGCCCGAGGCTGTCATTGATCACTTTGAAGTTATCGAGATCAATGAACAGGACCGCCAGCTTGGTTTTTTGTCGCTTGGCTTGTGCCACCGCGTGTTTTAGCCGGTCCATCAATAAGCTTCGATTAGGAAGCCCGGTCAACTCATCATGAGTTGCCAAAAATTCGATGCGTCGCTGCGAGCTCTTGATAGCGGAAATATCGCTGAAAATAGCCACAAAATTGACAACTGAACCGCTTTCATCACGAACTGAATTGACGGTCAGCCATTCCGGATAAATTTCGCCATTCTTGCGGCGATTAAAGATTTCCCCTTGCCAACATCCCTGCTCAATCAGGGAACGCCACATGGCATCATAGAAGTCTTTTCCGTGTTTCCCCGATTGCAGAAAACGTGGGTTCTTACCAATAACCTCTTGATGGCTATATCCTGTAATGCGGCAAAACGAGTCATTCACGGTTATGATATTGCCTGAGCTGTCCGTGATGGTGATTGCCTCTCCAGCACGATCAAAAACCTTGGCGGCCAGCCGCAATTGCTCTTCCGCGTGATGCTTCATTGTAACGTCGGTCGACTGAGAGCAAACCGCACGGACCACGCCGTTGGAGTCAAAGATGGGAAAACGGACAGAGTCCAACCAAACCTTTGACGTGGGGAACACCATCTCCTCAAGATGCTGAATGGCGGATAGCTGCCCCATCACTTCGAGGTCTCGACTTCTCAGCAGTTGGGCTATGTCACGACTGAAGAGCTGCTGGTCGGTTTTGCCAATCACTTCTTCCGCAGTGATACCAAATAGCTCCTCAAACCTCATATTTATAAACTCATAGCGACCTGCCGCATCTTTTAGAGAAACGGCAGACGTTGAGTGGTTCATGATGGACAGAAGACGCTCTTGGCTTTCGCGTATTTGCTCCTGGGCCTCAACAAGATCAGTATGATCGACAACAACCAGAACGACACTCAGCGGCATACCTGTCAGACTCATGGACGGCGTGACAAACACCTGAAATGTCCGCTTTCCAAACGTGATCTGGAAACTTTCTTTACGTTGCTCGGTTAGGGCTGCGGTGAGGCTCTTATCGATGTTGTCGAGAAAGGCTGGTAACTTGAGGCGTCCTATATGCATTCCGCTGGCCGAGAGCGGCAAGTCGTAGGTCTTAACTGCCGCACCATTGGCCCTCTTTAGGAAAAGTTCCGGGTCAAAAACCATAATTGGAAAATCAATTGTGTTATAAACGCCCTCGAAATCACTATTTATAGCCGACAGCTCGGCAGACTTTATTAAACTCTCCTCATTTACGCTCACCAACTCTTCGTTAGTGGCCTGAAGCTCCTCGTTTGAAGCCTCCAACTCTTCATTAGAAGCTTGCAGTTCCTCATTAGCTGCCTGCACCTCTTCATTAAGAGCCTGCATTTCCTCATTGGAGGCAGCCATTTCCTCCATCAAGGTTTGGAGGTGCTCTCGAGTCG
>CAIJXJ010000027.1 GCA_903824575.1 uncultured Methylobacillus sp. | reverse complement strand
CCGTCAATGATCTTGCCGCTTTGAACCTGAATAGGTACAAGGAGACCGTTTTTCTCAATATCCTGCTTGAGCCCCTTAAAGTCATCGGCAGACATCTCCGGGAAAATATCAACGATTGGGCTGAACGGATCGGTCGGATCAAAAATCTGATCGTTTGCTGCATGCGTTGAACGTGTTGCCTGATTAATTTTTGTCATGGTTGCTCCCTTATTATTGGATTTGTGTTTACTGGCTCCTGCCAACGCGAACGTCACGCCGTGCTCATTTGGCGCAATTTCGCCGAAAGTTGACTGAATTGATGCTGCTACTGTGTTATCGTTTTTCATTTTTTTCTCCGTGTTGTTAACTGACAGGAGGCACTATAGCCATCCAAACAATGCAAGTAACCGGAGCTAAATTGCCAATGTATTACTCCGTAAAATAACTAATTTATTTACTATGTATCAGCAAGTTAAAATCATTCATAATTTTTATTAAAAATGTGGCGATAAAATGGCGGCAATAAGAACCACTGGCCGAAAGGCAGGGCAGGCCTTCAAGAAAAAAGCAGGCCGCCCCCGAAACAATTTTGTGGATAGCTATGCCGCAAAAGCATGGATCAATGCATTGCGTGCGCGTGCGGGGAATGTGTCTGCTTATGCAGTCGGTGTTCAAGTCGCTAAACAGCTGCATTACTCGGTCGGATATCTCCCGAGATTTGATAAATTCGCTGAGGGTGCCATAGGTCCGAGAGACGCGACGCTTGCAGATACTGAGAAAGTCTTTCCGGGCAGCCGTATCGTTTTTGATAATGGGCCGGAAGGAGTGGAACTGTGGGATGCGCTGGACGGCAATTTTGAAAAGCTGTGGGAAATTATTGATCCAGCTTGTGACTCGATGCCGTTCTTTCGTGAGATGCAGCAATCGCATCGGGAAAAAGCTGGAGCGTTGTTGGATTTCATTTTTGAGCACCCGCCAATACCAAAAGAGCTTCCTCAGTTTATTGACGTATTACCAACGCGCACCAGATACGCGCCCAATATCATTCAAGAATACTGCACGCAGTTTGGACCCCATCAGGAAGCATGGGCAGGAGGGCATTACAACTTTCCAGAATTGGGCCGGGTAGATGTCAGGTTAAATCTCAGTTTTTCAAAGTTAGCCGCATTTATTTCCATGTGGCGATTGAGCATGTTGATCATCGATTGCCTTGAAGAAATGGACTATGTGATGACCGGGCTTCTGAAACAGGCCATTCCAGACATGCTGGCGCCCTATGGAATTGCCGAAGAGGTTGTTGGTAGCATCCGACAGAAACAAGATGCCTATCGCAAATGGCTTCATCCAAAACCATCCAAGGAAGTGCAGCCAGATCCGGACCATGAAGATTGACGCGGATAGTTTGGCGTCTGCGCATCGCAGTCTCAAATTTAACGCAGACTAAAGGCGGAACCGCATTAGAGCTCCGGCTCAATATCCAAACCTGGACCAGCATTGCCGGATGACATCTCCAAGGCTGGCTTCTGCGCATAATCCAGCGAGCTTGTTTTCTGGCGTGATCGCCTGAAAGTCTGTTCCAGCGATTGGCGCATTTCAGTCGTGCAGTAGAGCCTGGTCGCATCCTTGGCGCGTGAGGCCCCCACGTAGGCCCACTCGCGATCTCCCATGACTTCTGAGGCTAACAGGTAGCAACTGGAAACGGTTGCCCCTTGAGCCTTGTGTACCGACATGGCGTAGCCATGATCAAGATGGTTATAGCCATCAGTCGCGGTCGGGCTAAATCGCACCGTTTTGCCATCATCGGTTTTAACTGCAAGTTCACACTCGCCATGCTGATCCATTCCAATAAATTGCAATGTGCCCAAGGTGCCATTTCTGACGCCCAGCCCTAGATTGTTGCGCGTGAATAAAATGCGGTCCCCTTCCGAGAATGTTTTTGACGACCCACCGGCCACTTCAAATTCAGCAGAAACATCACCCAGCTTTCCTCCATCCCGAAGCGACTGCCTCACATCCACATTGAGCATAGTGGCCTCGGCTCTTGTACCGGTTAAAATCAACCGGCTTGCAATGGGATTGGCATCCATACTCCAGTGATGCACCAGAGACTTCATGGCCGACTGAATATCGCTGGCCGTGGTGATCATGTCCCGCCTCTCCAAAGACTGGATCGCAGCCTCTGCATTGCCAGCTGCCAGATCACGCACGACCTGGCGATCAATTTCAGATGCCTGGCGCCGGATGTCATTTAATTCCGCAACCTTTATATGTGAGGTCAGAATGCGAAACGCGCCGCCAGCATCAATCGGCTGCAATTGCCGGGTGTCGCCGATGGCAACCAACTTGGCGCCATTCTTGGCGGCATGATTCATCAATGCTGCAAATTGACGGCTACCCACCATGCCAGCCTCATCCAATACCACTACATCCTTGTTGCCGAGCGTAATTCTTCCCTTATCCAACTCTGCCAGCAAACTGTGAAGAGTCTGGCTCGGGATGTTGCTGCCATCTTGTAATCCCTGCGCCGCTTTGCCTGAGAGAGCACAGCCACGCAAATTGAATCCCGATTGCTCAAAGACCTCGCGGCAGGCATCCATCAAATAGGATTTGCCGGAACCGGCAATGCCTTGCACGCAAGCAATGCCGCCAGTTTCTGCCACAATGTATTGAAGTGCTGAACGCTGTTCATCACTGATCGTGGCCCTGGCTGCGAGCACCTTGTCTATCAGTGGTTGTTTTACATGATGCGCAGTTTCGATTTCCCGGTGGACGGCGTCACGGGCAATACCGTTTTCCAATGCCTGAATTTCTTTTGTGGTGAATCGCGGACAGCCTTGCTCATCTTTTGCCAGTGCCACCATGCGCTCATCTTTCAGGAGCACGGCAACCAGAGATTTGACCCCGTTG
>CAIJXJ010000026.1 GCA_903824575.1 uncultured Methylobacillus sp. | reverse complement strand
TGTTCGTAGCCGTTCTCCGTTAACTCCCGCCAAGCCGCATCAAGGATGGCTTTCTCAAGTACGGCGCCCCGGCGGCGTTTTCCATTCCTGTTCTCCATCTCCACCATTATAAAGTACACCGTGCACCCTATTGACGCCATCCAGGTTTGCCGTTAGGATACATATTGTATCTAATCTGCATCGCGCAAATGAGAACTCGGGCCGATTGCACACGCACCACACCGGATCAGACAATGGCGGAAATCTACAAACCGAAGCATAATCCATGGTTCATCGCAGTTGCCGCTTCCTTGGCCACGATCATGGAAGTGCTGGACACTTCGATTGCAAATGTCGCGCTTCCTCATATTGCAGGCTCGCTAGGTGCGTCAGAAACGCAGGCCACATGGGTCATTACCTCGTACTTGGTAGCGAATGCGATTGTTTTGCCCATCGGGGCCTATCTGGGGAGCATCGTCGGACGCAAGCGGTTCTATATGGTCTGCGTTATGATTTTTGGCCTTAGCTCACTGTTCTGTGGCTTGGCTCCATCTCTTCCCCTGCTGCTGTTCTTCCGGGTTGTCCAAGGGCTTGGTGGCGGAGGGCTTCAGCCATCATCGCAATCCATCCTCGTCGATGCGTTTCCGCAAAAACAACATGGTCAAGCAATTGCCGTGTACGGGATCGCTGCGGTGACAGCTCCCATCATTGGTCCGACCTTAGGTGGATGGATTACAGACAGTTTTAGCTGGCGCTGGTGTTTTCTCATCAACATACCGATTGCAGTTATTTCCCTGATGCTGACCAATCTCCTCGTGGAAGACCCACCTGCCATCAAGCAGGCAGTCAACGAAGCAAAAAAGGGGGGATTCAAGATCGACTTCACCGGATTCCTGCTTGTGGCACTGACATTCGGATGCCTCGAAGTAGTTTTGGACAAGGGACAGGAAGACGATTGGTTCTCATCGTATTTCATTACCAGCTTTTCGGTAATCGCTGCGGTAACGTTTGTCGGCCTGATCGGTTGGGAACTCTGGCAAATTCACAAACAGCATCGCCCCATCCTCGACCTGCGGGTATTCGCTCATCGAAATTTCTGTATGGCGTTCGCCATGATGTTCGCACTCGGTTTCATGATGTACGCATGCACGGTTCTTCTCCCACAGCTCTTGCAAACTTTAATGGGGTACACCGCAGGACTGGCGGGCATGGCCATGTCTGCCGGCGGTCTCGCCACGCTGATCTGTATGCCGATCGCGGCATACCTAGTCGGAAAAATCGACGGACGTTATGTGATCATTTCTGGGTTGCTATGCTTGGTGTTTTCTCTCTACCACATGACGGAGCTTAATCTTCAAATGAGTTTCAGCTACGTTGCGCTGCTCCGCTTCTATCAGTCTTTAGGCCTGTCACCGATATTTGTCACGCTAAATGTATTTGCCTACTTCGGTGTTGAAGAGGGCAAAAGCAGCGATATTGCAGGACTGATGAATCTGGCCAAAAATCTTGGCGGCTCCTGTGGAACATCATTCTTTGCAACCATGCTGGCGCGCCATTCGCAAATCCACCAGCAATTTCTGGTCAAGCATGTTTATAACGGTGCTGCACCATGGGACCGCAAGTATCAGGCACTGACACATCAGGCGTTCGTTCATATGCCATCGCGGATCGATGCACAACACCATGCCCTTGCGCGCTTCTATCAAATTGTCCATCAACAGGCCGCGCTTCTTTCCTATCTCGACATCATTCAATCCCTTATTGTCATCATCACTTGCACAATTCCTCTGGTTCTGCTGATGAAAAAACCGCCAAAAGCTGTGCAATCTGGAGCCCATTAAAAACATGAAGGCATCAATTCACAAGTCGATCTTTCTCGCCTGCGGCATTTTCCTTGCAATGTTTCAGGGAGCCGCGTACGCGCAGTCAAGCTCTGGCACGCGGGTGCAACAGCTTCCTCTTTCAGGAAGTCCAGGCGGGAATTCTGTCTCGACACAGCAGAGCGCAACCAATTCCAGCCAACCCGGCACGAATACCATCAGCACGATCTTGCAGATCGAGGGCCGTTATCAGGGAAGCGTGCTTGATCCAACAGCGGCGGATTCGTCTGTTCCCCTAACGTTAGGGGACGCCATTCGCCGAGGACTACAGTTCAACCTCGGCGCGGTCAGCGCCAGCAATTCTCTTCGCCAGGCCCGAGCAGAACGTCTTGCTGCCTTGAGTGCAATGCTCCCAAAAGTCAATGCCAGCCTCGGCATGAGTGAAGAAAAGGTCGATTTGCAGGCGGAAGGATTCA
>CAIJXJ010000025.1 GCA_903824575.1 uncultured Methylobacillus sp. | reverse complement strand
GGTGTTTCTATTGACGACCTATTCCTTAGGCTTACGGCTAAGCGAGACGCTGGCGCTGCAAGTAGGTGATATTGATTGGGAACGCAAAATGGTGCACATCCGACGAGGCAAGGGTCATAAAGATCGGATGGTTCCATTGCCGGATTTGACTTACCAGGCGCTGCGCGCATTGTGGCGCAAACACCGTCACCCGCTATTCATATTTCCCAATGCATCAGGCCCAATCGAATCCGTTCGCAATGCTACTACGCACATGGATCGCAGCGGTGCCCAGGCAGCGATGAAGGCAGTGGTTGAGCAATGCGGCATTAAAAAAAAGTATCCATTCATTCCCTTCGCCACGCCTTCGCAACACATCTGCTTGAACAGGGTTTAAGCCTCCTTCATATTCAAGGTTTGCTCGGTCACTCCAGTCCCACCACGACGGCACTTTACGCGCAACTCACACCGACCACCGACCAGGCATCCCTGACTGTCATTAACAGTCTGATAAATACCTTGCACGTTGATTTGAAAAAGTTGTGATTATGGATCTCGCCTCCCTTTTTGATTACTATCACGATCCATTCATGGCGCGCTATGCGGATCAACTATCCCCTGTGCAGTGGCAAGCAGTTAACGCGATCGAGCGTTGCCGCACGCCCGCTTCAGGTGAATTGCAGGTTCATTGCACGGCTTGTGATCAACAGGAAAGCCAGCCACTTTCCTGCGGTCACCGCAGTTGCCCCAAGTGTCAGAACCACGAAACCACACAATGGCTCGATCGGCAGCGTGCCAAATTATTGCCGGTTGACTATTTTATGGTCACGTTTACCTTGCCTGTAGAGCTACGACCGTTGGCTTGGAGCCATCAAAACGAAATCTACACAATGCTGTTTGCGTGCGCGGCCAGTACCCTGAAGGATTTCGGATTGAATCCGAAAAAACTGGGTGTCGACCTGGGCATGACTGCAATTTTGCATACTCATACGCGGCAACTGGACTACCACCCACATGTTCATATAGTTGTGCCCGGTGGCGGCATTGACACACGCCGGCGGCAGTGGAAAAAGATGAAAGGCAAGTTTCTGTTTAACGAATTTGCCTTGGCCAAGGTGTTTCGAGCACGTATTCTCGACGCACTGAATGCAGCGAAATTGCCTATCCCTGCCGGGATGCCATCAAAATGGGTAGTTGACTGCAAGCAGGTGGGTAGCGGAAAACCTGCACTGGAATACTTGTCGCGCTATTTGTACCGTGGCGTGATCAGCGAAAAGAACATCATTGCAAATCAGGATGGCAACGTAACGTTTCGGTATACCGAAGGTCGCACTGGTCAAACTAAAATACGCACGCTCAAGGGGGAAGATTTCTTGTGGCTGGTATTGCTGCATGTCTTACCCAAAGGCTTTCGTCGTGCCCGTGATTATGGCTTCCTGCACGGCAATGCAAAAAAGCGCTTGCTTGTGGTTCAACTTGTGCTGCAGGTCGTAATCCAGCCAAAAATTTGTAAGCCTAGACCGATTTTTAAGTGCCGGAAGTGCCAATCACCAATGTGCATCATCGCGGTGATCAGGCCATCACGTCAATCCGGATAAGCAACGCAGTTACAAAAAACCTCCACTCACATTATCAGGAGATGTCACGCCACGCATGAAATAGAAAGCCCTTTAAAGGCCTTTTGTAAGACCAAGGTTTGTGCTCGCCCTGACAAAACCACCATTCCAATTCGGGGTTTGATCTCCCGAAAATTCAGAAACATATCTGCTTATATAAAGAGCTCCACCTAGTAATCCGGGCTTGTCCAACTACAGGATAAAATCGTGGCTCGCTACGCGATCACGATTTATCCTTAATCGTTGGACGAAGCCGCTATGCGGCAGAAAAAACCTTGAATTTATGTAAGACTCCGTGGCACTGCTCAATTCCGAGCAGCGTTACCAAGGAGCTTATATGGATCCCACCGAACAATTACGATTTGATGCACTGTACCAGACCAACCTGAGAAGCCTCAAGCTCAGAGGGATGAGCGAAAGCACAATTGATGCCTATGCCCGTCCCGTGCGAAGGCTCGCGACGTATTACGATTGCTGCCCTGACAAACTAAACACCGAACAATTGGAAGCCTATTTTGCTGCGCTTGTTGAGTCTCATTCCTGGAGCACTGTCAAGATTGATCGTAATGGACTGCAATTTTACTGGCAATACACACTCAAGCTCGACTGGAGTTGGCTTGATATTATTCAGCCACCGCAGGTACGGACACTACCGGATATTCTCACCACTGCTGAAATTGAGCAATTGATTGGTGCCACAAAGCATCTACGGTATAGGGTGTTTCTATTGACGACCTATTCCTTAGGCTTACGGCTAAGCGAGACGCTGGCGCTGCAAGTAGGTGATATTGATTGGGAACGCAAAATGGTGCACATCCGACGAGGCAAGGGTCATAAAGATCGGATGGTTCCATTGCC
>CAIJXJ010000024.1 GCA_903824575.1 uncultured Methylobacillus sp. | reverse complement strand
CAGCATCAAGACAGAGATAGCACGCTGCTCACGGCACTTCGCGTCACTTGCTTGGCCTATGTAAGCATCCCGCGCTCTTTCATCAGCGCCTTCGATAGCGCTTTCCACGCGGTGCCGCCGTGCGTATCTATTCCTTTGCCTGCTCCCTCTGCCATGAGATTCATCATCATGGCAGCGAGACCAAACAACTCAATTTTCGCTTTCTGATGATAGTCGTTATGATCATGAGCATATTGTGCCAGCGCTTCTTGAGCGTGTTCCAATGCCTCTTTTGCCAACGCTTGTACTTGTATTTCATTATTCCAGTTGATGCCGAGGGCGATGCCCATTCGCTCAATCTCTACCTCAAGCTGGTGCGCACGTACGTTACAGTATTCAGCAGCATTACTCATGCCGTCTAAGGCATTTAGATCATTGGTCATGGTGTTTGAACAAAAAAATCCAAGCGACAGGAAGGTGCACATGATAACCTATTGTGAAACAACAAGTTAATTTCACAATGACCCGCTCAGAACTAATCACGAAACTCGCCGCACGATTCCCGCAGCTCACACTCGCCGACGCCGAAACATCCGTACTGTCTATTCTGAATAGGATTACTGATCAACTTGCGCTCGGTGGGCGCGTGGAAATTCGTGGTTTCGGATCATTCAAGGTAAATGTGCGGCCCGCACGTCGTGGGCGGAATCCAAGGACTGGCGAGCGCGTGGAAGTGCCTGCTAAGCCTGCGCCAGTTTTTAAGCCGGGTGTGGAGATGCGGGAACGAGTGATTCAGGACTGAGTGACTGGTTCTGCCTCCAGAGGGCGTCCGGTATCGACCCGTAGGAGACATCGACGAACGTCTGCTTTAGGGTAGGCAATTCTTAGCCTTCAATTTCGGCTCTGCAGACAATGCAGACATGCCATGTCGCACATGACTAGTTAGTTTCAACTCTACGTTTGGCTCACCCAGCTATTCAACTGAATTTGAAAATCGCTTTACTATTACAGTACATAATGTGTCTACTAAATTGTTGCTCTATAAAACATTAGTTATGAACAAACTCGAGCACCATCTCAAGCTGATACTCGCGCTGATGTGGGGAACCGGCATCTCAGCCGAAAAGATATTGCTTGCAGCCCGGGCACTGGGTTTCGTGCATCCTGACGGATCACCTTATACAGCCGCGGAGGTCCAGCCCGTCCTGGAAGGCACTGATACCGAGAAAGTCTTTCACTTTCGTGACGAATATAGTTTCAGGCGACCAAGACCCAACAGCCTGTACCGTGAGTTGATCGATACCGTACCGGTTGAGCGGCTTAAACAGGCTATTTTGTCTACCGGGCCGAATGGGATTGCGACTCCCCAGCTGCGTCTTGCGCTCCTCACGGGAGACCGTGAGTACCTCGACGCTCTGGAACCGGGGAAACTGAATATAAGAAGCCAAGAAACCGCCGTGCTCGAGGATTTCGATGCGGAGCTGTTCTCGTGCATCCCGGCAACGTATGTCATGCACTTCTACCATGTCGCGCTCAATCAATTGCTGGACAAATGGGACGAAGACATGCGGCCCGCGGTCGATCATCTGCTGCAGCTGCCGGACGGCAAACTCGCCGAGCAGTCGCCGGAATTCCAGCTGCGCATCATCGAGGCATTGATCCTGCGTGGCGAAACGGAGCGGGCGCAGCAATTCATCGCCTCGCAACCTGATGCCATTGCCCGAAAGTTGCGGGCCTGCCTTTCCATGAACACCGCACAATGGCGTACCGGGCTAGAAGCATTCGAGCAAGCTGATCGTCCCATCACCATGAATATAAGAGGGCAGGGTAAGGTTGCCATCCCCGCACCGGGCGGAATTCCTTCCAACTTGGAGTGGTTCTACCCATGGTCGCTGCTCAGGACGGGAGATCTGGAACATCTCGGAAAAGCCTATCAGTTTTGCCTGTTGCGTAACAACCCGACCACGACTGATGAAGGAAAGCAGAGCTGGCATCTGTGGACGACGGCCATCATCCTGCGCTTCAAGGACAAGGTTACAAAAAAAGTCCTGAGTAGCAATGCCTTTCGGACTTATGACCTGTGGAATTTCAACACCTATTCTTTTGGCGATGAAGGCGCTGAGGGGTTCTGGCAAATCCTGCTGTATGCCTGGCTGTGGAAGCTGGGCGATGCCAACGTACGCGCACATGTGGCCTTCGACGATATCAGCGACGCTCTCGAAAAACTGCGCCAACTGATGCAAGCGTGCGGTTGGAAGTGGCTGGAGCCCACGCTGGATGAGGCGGTGGCTTCGCTCAGGGGCAAAAAAGCGGCCGACAAGGGGCGTCTGACCTGGCGGGACGTGCTGAACGGCCTGAGCGAGATGGGTTCTCCCCCGGCCCAAGAGTCCGAGCGCCGGCTGGTCTGGAGCTTTAAGCTCGATGATGATCGTTTCAGCGCGCGTGTCGAGCCCATGTGGCAGCAGCGCAAGGCCGACGGCTGGGCCGCGCCGCAAACGGCCAGCCTTGAGAGCATCGCCGCCGCCGAGGATCTGCCTTCGTATGACCGCGGGGTCACTGCCGCGATCGACACTTTGATGGGCGGTTCGTACCATCTGGACCAAGATGGTGCGCTGATGGCCCTGATCGGTCATCCGCATGTCATCCTGGCCGGGGAGAGCGATCATTTCATCGAAGTCGTCGAGGGCCTGCCATGGATCGAGGTGCTGCAGGATGGCGACCAGCTGGAAGTCACTATGCGGCCACTGCCACTCAGCTGGCGCCGTCGTCTGGAACCCCTGGATGGTGATTCATCTAGGCGCCGCCATAAGGAAAGCAGAGATGAATGGGATGAGACCAGCGTCATCAGGGATGGGGCTGGGCAGGTCAGGGTGATCCGTCATACGCCCGCGCAATACGCCGCTGTCATGTTTCTGAAAACCGGCCTTTCACTGCCTGCGTCTGCCCGCGAGGAACTCAACCGGGCGCTATCGGCGGTCTCCAAACACTTCGAAATCCGTGGCGAGCATGCGCAAGCCGCGGAGGAAGTGCCTGCGGAGACCCGCCTGAGGGCGGAGCTTGTGCCACGCGGGGATTGTTTCAGCCTGATGCTAAAGGCTGCGCCGTTCGGTTTGGACGGGCCGCGCTTGTCGCCGGGCCTGGGGCGCACGCGCGTGGTGCTGGCGCGAGCGGGCAAGTCGGTCTCTACCCGGCGTGACCTCGCAGCCGAAATCGCCAATTGTGCAGCGGTGTGCGATGCGTTACCACAACTGCAAGGCCCCGAAGGGGCGAATGCATGGATGATCGATGACCCCACGCAGGCGCTGGAAATCCTCGAACACCTGCCGGACATCCCGGAACTGGCCGGTGTCGACTGGCCCAAGGGCGGGGCGAAGCGCGTGCTGCGGGTCGACATGCCGCAGATGCAGATCAGCGTCAAACACAAGCGTGGCTGGTTCGAGCTCTCGGGCGAAGTGCAGGTGGATGAAAGCCTGGTATTGAAGCTGACCGATCTTGTGACCGCAGCTAAAGGCAAGACACGCTTCGTCCAGATGGGCAACGGCGCCTATCTGGCGCTGACACAGTCGCTGCAGCAGCGTCTCGCTGAATTGGGCCGGCTGACAGAGTCGGACAAGGATGGGTTGCTCCTCCCGCCCGTGGCCAGCCTGTGGCTGGACGAGGCTATCGAAGGTATGCCGGTCAAAACGGACAAGGCTTTCCGTGAATCCATCGAGCGGTTGCAGGTAGCACAGGACCTCAAGCCGGTGGTCCCTGCAACTTTTCAGGCGGAGCTGCGCCCCTACCAGCAGGAAGGCTATGCCTGGGCGATGCGACTGGCCCACGCCGGCCTTGGCGGCTGCCTTGCCGACGACATGGGTCTGGGCAAGACGCTGCAATCGCTCGCGGTGCTGCTGGCCCGATCCGCTGGTGGGCCAGCACTGATCGTTGCACCGACTTCGGTGTGTGGTAACTGGGTGGCTGAAGGCAGGCGTTTTGCACCCGCCCTCGAGATGCGGCTGTATGGTTCCGCCGACGAAGAGGCACGCGACTTGATGCTGGCCGACGCCAAGCCCGGGCAGGTGATCGTTGCCTCGTATACGTTGATCCAGCAGGACATAGAGGACTTCGACGCCCATCCCTGGCATACCATCATCATCGACGAGGCGCAGTCCATCAAGAATGCCTCCACCAAGCGGGCCAAGGCCGCCTTCGAGCTTGATGCCGATTTCCGCCTGGCGCTGTCGGGCACACCGATCGAAAACCGGCTGTCTGAGTTGTGGTCCATCATGCGCTTTGTCGCTCCTGGCCTGCTCGCCTCGCAACAGCGTTTTGCCGAGCGTTTCGCCAAGCCGATCGAGGAAGACAACGACCACGCGTCACGACAACTGCTCAAACGGCTGATATCCCCCTTCATGCTGCGGCGCACCAAGGCGCAGGTGCTGGATGATCTGCCGCCGCGCACCGAAATCCTGTGGCCGGTCGAACCAGAGGAAAGAGAGATCGCGCACTACGAAGCCCTGCGGCGTGAGGCCGCCGCCGTCGCCAGCAAGGCCCTGGATGGGGGAGATGAGCAGGCCAAATTCAGAATCCTCGCAGAGTTGACCCGGCTGCGCCGCGCCGCCTGTGACCCGCGCCTGCCGACGCCTGACTATGCGGAGCGTGGCGCCAAGGTGCAGGCTTTTGCCGACCTGGCCGCGCGACTCTCGGCCAACGGCCACAAGGCGCTGGTGTTCAGTCAGTTCGTCGATTTTCTTGAGATGCTCATGGTGCCGCTTAAGGAGGCAGGCATCCGCTATCAGTACATCGACGGTTCCACCCCGGCCGATGAGCGTACCCAAAGGGTGGCGGCATTCCAGGCCGGCGAGGGTGAGATGTTTCTGATCAGCCTCAAGGCCGGCGGGTTCGGGCTCAACCTCACGGCAGCGGACCATGTGGTGATCACCGATCCATGGTGGAACCCGGCCGTCGAGGATCAGGCCATGGGCCGTGCCCACCGTATCGGGCAGCGGCGTCCTGTAACGGTCTACAGGCTGGTCACTCAGGGCACTGTCGAGGAGCGCATCATCGAGATGCATCATGATAAGCGCGCCCTCGCGGAGAGCATGCTGGATGAAGGCGATGCAGCGACATTGCCGTCCACCGAGGATCTGATGGCCCTAATGCTGGACTGAGGAACTAATTGGACTAAAGAAAGACATTATGAAAGACCGCAATGTCTGCTGAACTGCCCATCACCAACGGCTTCTTTGTGGCGGGGAATTCCTAGCCTTGAACTTCTGCTGTTGGCCTATTGTGTTGAAAAACTCATTTTTCAGGCATCTCAGAAAAATTTGAAGCGATTTGGCAGGTTTTTTCTTGAAAGAAGTACCCGTGATCATGCAAGGCCTGATCGTTCGTTTTAGGGCGCTTGATTCTCCTCCAGCAATAGGGCTTGCCAGCATTCTTGGGCGGCAACGACTTCTGGCAAGATTTCAGTGGTACCAGAAAAAGGAGTTTTTCAACAGAATAGGCCGATTTCAGCCCATCGAGGAAGTTGACATTAGCAGTTACTCAAGGAAGAGTGATATTTTCCTTCCAGTGCCCATTCTCATCGTCTCGGGCACCCCATCAATTCAATAAGTTAGCCCGCCGAATGGTGGGCTTTTTTGTTTTAGCGTGTAGTGTAAGCTGGCGACTTGACGCTGGCGGTTGAAATCCAAAATATTTTCGTTACCTCAAGCGGCCATCCGCCACCCACCATCAGTTTCTTGAAATACTTGCTCGGTTTCTTCTTCCATGCGATCTATGTCATTCCATTGAGCTATCATTTTTGCCACCTTGGTTTTACCATCAGCATGTTCCAGATAAAGCAGGCGCAATACACTTTCGGCAGCTACCGCTGGACGGCGTCTGCTTCTCTCCCATAATGAAATAGTCTGTTCATCAACACCCATGCAATCAGCAAGACGCTTTTGTGACAAGCCCATCTCTACCCGAAGAAATCGAATTTCAGGGCCAGATAATCGCTGACGATAATATACCAACTGGTGAGCAATGGAACGATGCAACCCCGCAATGTCCGTTATCTCCAGGCATTTGCCATGCCCTTCGATTTCCTTATATTGGTAACCATTTTTCAGCCAAATATTTTTCAATCCGCAGTCATCATATTTCAGCATTTGTTCATTCCTCGAATACCGTTGCGATGATTGCCCATTCGCCATTTTCATGCAGCTTAAACACCGCCCCCACCGTAACGCGTTGTCCAGCATGTTGCCAGCTCATGTTACAGCGCCAGTCACCATTAATAGCTTGGTATTTCAATGGGATTATTTTGCGGCCACATGCAACCCTGATTGCACTGGCACAAATTTATTCCCGGCTTGTCCGTGCCTTAATGGCTGATTCCTCCAGGGAGTTTGTCATTCAGAATTCGGCAATAAATTCTCTCCTGCGCCTGGCGCGTCGGGTGGCAAACGGCTCAACGGCTGATTGGATGAGAATACTTGCACGAATCAGTTGCAATCAGGACAGATTTATGGGATAAAGTGAATTCAAAGTCATCAATATTGACTTGGCGCTGGTAATTTTCGAGTGTCAATGAAATGATCAGGCTCATTCTGTTCTGGGTTATTCAGATCGCTCTGGCGGGCTGTTCCCATGAGCCTTTTTTTGGCCCATCCCAAGGCCATATCGACTCCGGACAAGCCGTCAAATCCGTCACCCCCACAAGCAACATCCCCAAGCCGATCAAAGGCAATGCCTATTTGCCTCCTCCCAAACCCCGTGTTAAAGAACAGACATACAGCGTTGTTGTGAACGATGTCCCGGTACGTGAAATTCTGTTTGCGCTCGCCAGAGAAAGCCGAATCAATATCGACATACATCCCGGCATCACGGGCAATGTAACTATCAATGGCATAGATCAGACACTGCCGGCAATCTTGAATCGAATCTCCAGGCAGGTTGATCTGGTTTACAAATTTGAAGGCACTGTGCTTTCCATTACACCGGACCTGCCCGTGCTTCGGACTTACAAAATTAATTACGTCAACATCGAACGCGACACCAACTCGATGCTGGGGGTCGGCTCGGAAATTTCATCCGGCACCACCCAGGCCGCAAGCGGGAGTTCAACCGGCAGTGCAACGGCGGGCAGCCACTCGACAACAACCATCACTAGCAAATCCAGAGTCAATTTCTGGGAACTACTTAGCAACAATATTCAGAATATTCTGAAATCGACCAAGTCGCATGCAGCGCTAGCTGAAGAACGCTCGAATCGCGCTGAAGCCGTAAGAGAGATGCATGAGGAACGACTGAGGCAGGTGGAAGCGGTAAGCCGGGCGGGCGCCGGCGCTGAAAAACTGTTTCAGGAGGCATTCAGGCCGCAAGAATCCAATGCCAAGGGGGTGACAGAAGATGTCATCATCAATCCGCTCGCAGGCACGGTTACCGTGATGGCGACGGCACGGCAACAGGATTACATACAACACTACATTGATGGCGTCATGGCATCGGTACAGCGGCAGGTCCTGATCGAAGCCACTATCGTTGAAGTGGCCCTGAGTGACAACTTCAAGGCTGGTGTGGATTGGAGCAGACTTGGCAGCAATGGAGGACTGTCGGGATTCACGTTACGGCAGAATCTGACTGGAACCTCAAATTTACTGCTTCCTACCAATGTGGTTGGTGCCGGGGCATCAGTCCTGAGCACTCCAGCGTTCATTCTGGGCTACAACAACACCAACAGTCCAATTGGCAATATCGCCGCCTCGATCAGCTGGCTACAAACCTTTGGCGATACGAAAGTGCTTTCCAGCCCCAAGATCATGGCATTGAACAATCAATCTGCCCTGCTCAAGGTGGTGGACAATACCGTCTACTTCAAGGTAGAGGTGACGGCGGCGACCTTGAGCTCATCAGGCTCCGTCATTTCACCCGCCACCTATACCACGGTACCGCAAAATGTATCGGTAGGAATGGTGCTGAGTGTGACACCGCAAATCAATGAAAACGGCAATGTTTCCCTTAGCGTGCGGCCGACCATTTCACGCATCATCAACTTTGTAAATGACCCCAACCCGGCCCTGGCCGCAGCCGGAGTCAGCAATCCTGTGCCCGAAATTCAGGTACGTGAAATGGAATCGGTACTGCAGGTAGACAGTGGAAAAACTGTTGTACTGGGCGGACTGATGCAGGACGAAGTGCAAAATCAGGACAAAAATGTACCTGGGTTGGCAAAACTACCGTGGATAGGAAAGTTCTTTCAGACCAAAAACGACACTAGAAAGAAAACCGAACTGGTCATATTTCTGCGTCCTACGGTGATCACCAATACCAGCCTTGATAATGAGGCGTTGAACAGGTTCAAGGATTACCTCCCAGAGCAACTGCAGAAGATTGCGCCAGATGAACCAGTTGATTAAAACCGGGCAGAGGGCAAGTCTTGGCCAACAGGAAGCGAAGGAATGGGACGATAATACCGCGCCGCCAAAGCTTGAATTGGCACCCGATTTTCCAAACAGCAAGCCAAGCCAGGTTGACGAAACTGCCTCTGATGCAAAACCACCATTCGGCAATGGCTTGCCTGGAACACAGCGGACATCAACTATTATTCGCACCAATGACCCGATGAAAATGAAAGTTCCACGCATGGGCTGGTGGCTTGCAAGTGCTGCATTGAGTCTGATTCTGTGGTGGGGTGGATACTATTCCACCTGGAATATCGAGCAGAAACCTAACCTGATAGCGGAGAGTCCGGAAAGTACATCTTTCGCGCCATTACCAGAACCAGCCAACACTCCAAAAAACCTGGTTTCGATGCCTCTCATGGCAGAAAAATCAGTCCCCGGCATAGCCACCGCAAGCGCTCCAACGCCGACGCCATCACAGACACCAGCCACGACCACACACAAGGCTCGCCCACTCCTAGACGACAAACTCATGGTGACGACCAATCGAAAACCTTTGACCCACGTCAATAAGGATGCCGAGGCCGGCTACCAGGCCTACCTAGCGGGCGAATACACGGTTGCAGCACAGCATTATCATCAAGCGGCGCTGAGAGATCCGCACAATTTTGATGCCTGGCTGGGACTGGCTGCGCTGGCACAGCGCCAGGGAAAACCAGAGGAGGCTGCCACAGACTACCTACGCGTACTTGAACTGGACCCGGGGAATATGTTGGCACAGCTTGGGCTGCTGAATCAGGAAAGTCAGCATGATCCAGCATCTGGCGAAAGCCACCTTAAGACTCTGCTTGCACATCAACCCGAAGCCGCATTTTTGCATGAGGCATTGGGACATCTGTATGCGGAGCAGGAGCAGTGGCCGTCGGCACAACAAGCTTATTTTCAGGCCTTTCATCTGGAAAGCAAAAATCCGGAATACGCGTTCAACCTTGCCGTGAGTCTGGATCAAATTGGCAAGAATGAATTGGCATTGACTTATTACCAGCGGGCACTGGAATTAACAAGCTTGCAAGGCGGGACGATGGACCGGGAGCAAGTCCTCACTCGCATGGCGCAATTGCGCCACCAGGCCGAAGGTACTGAGGATGAACGGGCACAGCAGTCAAAATAAAATCATGACCAAACAACAGCAAGAACTTCGCTTGGGCGAACTGATGGTGCGACAAGGCCTAGTCAGCCAGGACCAACTGCGCATCGCACTGATGGAGCAGGAACAAAACAACATCCCGCTGGGAAAACAACTGGCACAACTGGGTTTCGTCACCGAGGCAATGGTATGCGATCTAATGGCACACAAGCTCGGACATGAAAGCGTCAACCTGTCGACCGTAATAGCCGATGCCGAAGCGCTGGAGAAGGTATCAGAAGAATTCGCCCGCCGTCACCGGCTATTGCCGATCACCTTTGACGCGACTTCTTCCGAGCTGGTGGTGGCGATGGCAGACATGTTCAACGTGGTTGCACTCGACCAGTTGAAGTCCATGCTAGGTGGCCAGATTCAAGTCAAACCGGTGCTCGCAGGCGACACTCAGATGGAAGAATACATCGATCAATTTTACGGCTATGCGCTTTCGGTAGATGGCATTCTGCATGAAATTGAAACCGGCGAAATTGACTACAAAAGCTTGCAGGGTGCCGTGGTGGAATACACGCAACCGGTCGTCCGTCTGGTTGGAGCGCTACTGACTGACGCCGTCAAGCGGGGCGCCTCAGACATTCATTTCGAACCGGAATACGCATTCTTGCGCATTCGCTACCGTATCGATGGCGTGTTGCAGCAAGTTCGCAGCCTGCACAAGAGCCATTGGCCTGCCATTTCCGTACGACTGAAAGTAATCAGCGGCATGGATATTGCCGAGACACGTGCGGCGCAGGACGGGCGTTTACAGATGACCCTGACCGGCCGCCTGATTGATTTTCGGGTGGCCAGTCACCCCACCATTCATGGCGAAAATATCGTGCTACGCGTGCTTGATCGTGAGAAATCTATCATCCCGATGGCACGCATGGGGCTGCAAGACGACACGCAACAGCAACTACGGCAGATGATGAGCCGACCGGAAGGAATTCTGGTTGTGACTGGTCCTACCGGCAGTGGCAAGACCACCACGCTATATTCGCTGCTGTCGTCCATCAATACAGAGGCCGTCAATATCATGACCCTGGAAGATCCGGTGGAGTACCCCGTCACCATGATGCGGCAGACATCGGTCAATGAAGTCCCCAGGATGGATTTTGCCAGCGGTATTCGTTCCATCATGAGGCAAGATCCCGACATCATTCTGGTGGGCGAAATGCGCGATCGGGAAACGGCGGAAATGGCATTCCGTGCAGCCATGACCGGACACCAGGTATTCGCGACCTTGCATACCAACTCAGCGCTGGGGACGTTCCCGCGCCTGCTGGATATTGGAATTTCTCCGGAGGTCATGGCCGGCAACGTGATTGGCGTGATTGCCCAGCGCCTGATTCGCATACTTTGTGTCCACTGCAAGGAGCCCTATGTGCCGGACCCCGATGCGCTCCTCCAACTTGGCATTGACCCCACCACTGTCATCCGGCCGATTTACCGGCAGCGGGGCTGCAAACACTGCAACCATAGTGGCTATAAAGGGCGCATGGCCATCCTGGAAATATTGCAAATAGACGGCGAACTCGATGCCTTGATCGGGCGCCGTGCTCCTATCGACTTGTTGCATGCCGCAGCAGTTCGAAACGGATTTATCAGCCTGGCGCAAGACGGCATCAATCGGGTGCTGGAAGGGATTAGCAGCCTGTCAGAAGTATTACGCGTGGTCGATTTGAGCCAGCGCCCGGTTCCATAGAATATTCATCATGTCCACATTCCGGTACAAGGCAGTTGACCCCATGGGCAAATCGGCTCGTGGCCTGATGGAAGCGGTCAACGAGGTTGAGCTGGAGTTGCGCTTGCAACACATGGGCCTCGATCTCGTGGGATTCAAACTCGCGACCCGGCATCAAGGTCTATTACGCAGGCGCTCTGTCAGCGTGCAGGATCTGTTCATGTTCTGCCTGCAACTGGAACAACTGACACGCGCTGGCGTACCACTACTGGATGCTCTGATGGACCTGCGCGACAGCACCATGCATCCGCATCTGCACGAAGTGATCACTGCACTGGTTTCCGAGATGGAAGGCGGCAAGCAATTATCCGGTGCCCTTGCATCACACCCTGATGTTTTCAACCCGGTTTTCGTCAACCTGGTGCATGCTGGAGAACAAAGCGGCCGCTTGCCGCAGGTATTCGACAACTTGGCTGCGACGCTCAAATGGCAGGATGAACTGATGTCTCAGGCAGGGCGTCTGCTGGCCTACCCGGCATTTGTATTGACCGTGGTCATGAGCACCTTCTCGTTTTTAATGTGGTATTTGGTGCCGCAGATGGTGTCTTTCCTGCGCAATCTTGGGCAGCAACTGCCACTGGAAACCCGCATCCTGATCGCATTATCAAACGCATTTGTGCATTACTGGTGGCTATTCCTGTCCCTGCCCTTGGTCATCCTGCTGGTGATTTATTTCGCCATCAAACACAGCCCACAAGCAAGCTACCACTATGACTACGTCAAACTGCATTTCCCCATTGTCGGAAAAATACTGCAGAAAATCATCATGGCGCGAATCGCACGCTATTTCGCCCTGATGTACCAGAGCGGCATTCCCATTCTGAATGCCATCAAAACCTGCCAGGACATTGCATCAAATCGCCTGGTGGCAGACGCGCTCGAAAATGCCCGCCAGCGAATCAACGCCGGGGCCAGCCTGAGCGACAGTTTTCAACAGGCTGGCTTGTTCCCACCGCTGCTGGTTCGCATGATTCGCGTGGGCGAGACTACCGGCACCCTGGAAGAGTCACTGCTCAACATCAGTTATTTTTATGATCGGGACGTCAAGGACTCGGTTGAAAAGATGTTGCGAATGCTGGAACCGGCGCTCACGGTGCTGCTGGGACTGCTACTGGCCATGATCATGTTCTCGGTACTGGGTCCCGTCTACGACGCGCTGGGTAAACTGAAGCTTTAACATCATGGCACCGAAGATCGCACTCTACCTGTGTTCACATCGCCTGACTGCGGGGCTGTGGCAAGGGGGGCATCTGCAGTCTTTTGAAACCTTTGAAAATGATGACGCCGGCCACGCTGATTTTCTGGCCTTCATTCATCGTTATCGGCGTATACCAATCTACCTGATCGCGGATCTGGTGGATGAAGACTACCGCATCGAAACTGCTCCGCACACCTCGGGACGGGCGCGCCATGATTTGCTGGAACGAAAACTTGGAGCGCTGTTTCGCACTGCCCTCTATCGCGCCGCACAGTTCATCGCGCGTGAACGGGGAGGACGCAGAGATGACGTCTTTCTTCTGGTTGCGCTGACCAATACCGAAAAGCTCAAGCCATGGAACAAGGCCATGTCAGATCAGAGTGCACTGTTGGCCGGAGTTTATCTGATGCCGATGTTAAGCCAGACCCTGATGCATCGCCTGCAATTCTCCGCACCGAATTTGTTGTTGATAGACGCTCAGGCATCCGGCCTGCGCCAAAGCTATTTCCATGACGGGCAACTTTTCTTCAGCCGATTGGCACCGGATTTTTCGTATGTCCAGGACGATTTTGTCCAATCGGTCCTGATCGAAACAGAAAAGACCAGACGTTATCTATTGAGTCAGCATTTGATCGTGTCCGATACAAAACTCAGCGTACTAATCCGCATGAGCGACGATCCTATCGATGCCATCTGTGGCGCAATTAGCCATCAGCCAAACATGGAGTGTCAGGCCCTAGATACCGAGAAACTGTCCTCTGACATCGGCATCGACCAAAAGACCATACGGCAATTTCCAGAACTTCTTTACATGCAGACCTTGGTCATGACCGCAGCACCGATCAGTCTGGCACCTGCGGCAGAGTGTCATGCTTTTCTGCTGCACAGGCTGCGCCAATGGATGACTTATGCTACCGCCGCTGTGCTCTTTGGCGGACTGTCGATTTCAGTCATGAACTTCACCTACACCTTAAGTTACCAGAGGCAGCTTCGCCAAACCCTTGCTCACACCATGGAACTCGAACGCCAATACAAAGTGCTTTCCGGAAACCTCTCCTCCTCGCCACGTCCTGCCGAGGATTTGAAACTGGCGACAACCCTGTCCGATGACATAGCTGCTCATCGGCGCACACCGCAACGGCTGATGGAAATCACGTCTGCCGCCCTGGAACATGTCCCGGAAATCCGGCTGCAGCGCTTGCACTGGAAGCACACCAACGACCCGAATGCCATAGATGACAATCCGGCCAAAATCACCATTAGCCGGCGCACACAAAATCAAGATCAAAACGACACGTCGGGGGCGCTCTACGAACTTGGATTCATCGATGGCGAAATAAGAAGTTTCAGTGGAGATTATCGTGCCGCGATGGGGAGCGTTAATCACCTGACCGAATGGCTTGAAAGCAACCCGGAAGTGGAGTCCGCTTCCGTAGTTCAGCCTCCAGTAAATGTAAGCGCATACTCCAGCCTGCATGGCAGCACCCGGGAAGAGACAGCTCAACAAATGCCGGTTGCACAGTTCAAGCTCAGGCTCAGGCTGAAAGCGGTGATCACGCCATGATCCTTAGCCCTCAGGATTGGAAGCTGATGCGGCGGCCTCTGCTGATGGCGGGGATCTTGGCTTGCGCCATGCTGCTGCTATTGAGCTACAGCGACCACCAGTCGATACGGGCCCGGCTCGCCATGCAGGCACAGCAAAGCCGTCAGGCACGGGCACAGGAAAACCTGCAGGGCTCCGCTGATGAAAGAAACCTGATTTTTCAATATCTGCCCCTGTATCTCAAGCTGCTAGATCGGGGTTTTATTGGAGAAGAGCGTCGAATCGACTGGATCGATGCCTTGCGTAACATCAATGCACAACATAAGCTGTTCGGAATCAACTACCACATTGGCGCGCAGGAACTCTGCAATCTTCCGTTCAAGCTGGCGACCGGGAGATTTCTGCTGCATTGCTCGAGCATGAAAATAGAAATGCCGTTGCTGCATGAAGGCGACCTGCTGACCCTCATCGGCGCACTGGATAATGACCAGCTTGCACCATTCATGCTGCGCGACTGCGTGATGGCGAGAACGAATGTTGCAGCAATAGATCGATTGGAACCAAGTTTGAATGTCAGTTGCGAGCTCGACTGGCTGACGGCAACAGAACCGGTGCGAGGCAAGTCATGATACGCCCGCTACTATTGCTATTGCTACTAGCACCCGGTCCGGGGTTGGCAGACGGCCCATTGGGACGGCTGTTTTTTACGCCAGATGAACGTATCGGCCTGAATTATCTCAGGCAGGTTGGACCGGCGCCGAAACAAAATAACGAGACTGATACGATTCCGCTGTCAGCGAGTGTGAGCGTGCAAGGCTACGTGCAACGCAGTGACGGTCGTGGCACAGTATGGATCAACCACCAAGCACTGCAAGAAACCTCCGCACATGGCGGCGTCAAAGTGGGCCGACTGAGCAATGGACGGGTGCGATTGACGCTCACCGGCCAGCACAAAGAAGTGGTATTAAAGGCCGGGCAAAGCTACGACCCCATGACCGGCGCCGTGGCGGACCGCCAGCTGAATTTACCCTTGGCAGACTTGACGAGCAGCGCCTCCCCTGATGACCGGACGAGGCCGTGAACCATGACGACCAGCATCATGCCAAAAACCACAGAGCTTAGCCAATCAGGCATGGCACTCATCGTTCTGACTTTCATCCTTGGAATGGCCGCGACCGCCTTTTTGCTACACGCCCTGAACGCAAACACGATGAAGATGGCGCGGGATAAAAAGACAGCGGCGGCACTGGTTGAGGCAAAGGCGGCCTTGATCGGACGTGCAGTGTCAGACGATAATCGCCCCGGCAGCCTGCCCTGCCCGGATGGTAATGGTGACGGCAGTGCAGATCTGTTCGCGGGGGTTAATTGTCCGGCCTATGTCGGCCGATTTCCATGGAAGACACTGGCCATGACAAAACTGGCAGATGGCAGTGGCGAGCCCTTATGGTATGCCCTTGCCTCGAACTACAGAGACCATGCCACAGCCCAACCCATCAATGGCACGGCCATCGGTGACCTGAGGGTGGATGGCTCGGGCGACATTGTCGCAATCCTGTTTTCACCAGGCGCACCATCGCAAACTCAATCGGGCCGCCCCAGCAACAATGTCTCCGATTATCTGGAGGGAGAAAATGCCGATGGGGATACAAACTTCAGCAGGCAAACGGGGAATGGACAAAACGATCGCTTGCTGACGATCAGTCGGCAGGAACTCATGGCCACGCTTTCACAACGCATGTTGCGGGAAATTCGGGGAGATACTACACAAGGCATGAGAAAATACTATAGCAATGCGACCGTCTATCCCTATGCAGACTTCGATGGTGACGGCAATGCCGATGCCGGACAGTTTGCAGGCAGACCCTCTCATCAGGCCGGCCTCGACAGTTTGTATTTCAATAGCGCGACCTTCAACCTGTTGCAAAACAATGACTGGTTTTCCCGGATAAATTATTCCATCGCCAGCGACCGCAGGACTGCATGGCTGGAACTCAATGGAAAAACCCTGGCAGTAGCGCCATGAGCATACGATTCAGATCGGTCGCCACAGGATTCTCCTTGCTCGAAATGACCGTGGTACTAGTCATCATCGGGCTGATGTTGGGTGGCCTGTTGTTGCCACTCTCGGCCCAAATCGACCAGCGCAACACGACGGAAACGCAAAAAAACATGGAGGACATCAAGGAGGCACTGATGGGCTATGCCATGTCGAACGGCTTTTTCCCCTGTCCGGCAAAATCGGCCATTGATGGGACTGAGGACCGTACAGGATCTACTTGCACCGGAGGCAAAAGAGTGGGACATTTGCCCTGGGGCGAGCTTGGCGTTGCCAAGCTTGATGGCTGGGGACACCTTTACCGCTATAGTGTCACCCTGGCGTATGCTGATTCTGGCAGCAAGATCATCCTGTCGCCTGCAACCAGCAAGGACATCACCATAGAGACGCGAGATGCGGCCGGCAACATTCAGAATCTTTCCACGGCCAACGGCATTCCCGTAGCCATTGTTTCCACAGGGAAAAACGGGATATGGGGCTATGCCGATGACGGCAACCGCGTCAGTGATATTTCAACCACCAATCTGGACGAAGACACCAATGGCAACGGCAATGGGAAAATTTTCCTCAGTCGCACCCCCACGCCCAATACGGCAGCGTCAGGCGGAGAGCTTGACGATATCGTGGCATGGATTTCCCCCAACATCTATCTCAACCGCATGGTTGCTGCCGGACAACTGCCCTGAGTGTACCCTGACATGAACGACAACCAACTCCTGCGCTACAGCCGTCATATCCTGCTCCCCCAGATCGCCTTCGAGGGGCAGGAGAAGCTCTCGCAATCGCATGCCCTGATCGTC
The DNA here is from genome assembly GCA_903824575.1 of uncultured Methylobacillus sp. Lineage (GTDB taxonomy): Bacteria > Pseudomonadota > Gammaproteobacteria > Burkholderiales > Methylophilaceae > CAIJXJ01. The sequence goes on along the minus strand of CAIJXJ010000024.1, from coordinate 18,200 downwards.
GGCGCTGGCGGCTTGGGTTCACCAGTCGCCCTCTACTTGGGCGCGGGTGGCGTCGGCAAACTCACCATCTGCGACTTCGACCAGGTCGAACTCACCAATCTGCAACGGCAGGTGATACACAGCACCAATGCGCTGGGCGTCAACAAGGCGATCTCGGCACGGCAAACCCTGGCTGGCATCAACCCCGAAATCACGGTGGTGCCGATTCAAACAAAATCGACCGAGGAAGAATTTACCGAATTGGCGCGCGATGCAGAGGTGGTGATCGATTGCAGCGACAATTTTCAGACAAGGTATGCGCTTAACCGGATCTGCGTAAAACTGAGGCGCCCGCTGGTATCAGGTGCCGCAATCGGGTTTGAAGGACAGGTGACGGTGTTCGACCTGCGCCATGAAGATAGCCCGTGCTATCACTGCCTGTTTCCAGAAACCGGGGACGACGGCCGCGGCGAGATGCGCTGCGCCGAACATGGCGTGTTTGCGCCCTTGGTGGGCATGATAGGCACCACCCAGGCAGCCGAGGCGATGAAGTTGCTGCTGGGGGTGGGCAAGAGTTTACAGGGGCGCTTACTGCTACTGGATACCCTGAATATGGAATGGCGCAGCATCAAGCTGGCTAGAGATCCGTCCTGTGCCGTTTGTGGAGCCAAGCCCTTGTAATGTCGCCTGATGAGGAATTAAGTCTCAAGTGACGACCTCAATCAGTGATCCGAAATTATATCGGCGATTTCACACTTTTATGCCCAATACATAGTGTCCAACCAGACACCGGGCCGAAAGACCGTTTCTTGCCATTGAAACTCTCACACAACGGCCATGCCATCATCTCGCGCTCTGACCGGCAATCTGGGTTAAAATTCCGCCCCATGAGCGAACTAGACAAATCATTTGAACCCAAGAACATAGAAGCCCGCTGGTACTCCTTCTGGGAGAACAAGGGCTACTTTGCCGCTGGCCTCGACACGGCGAAATCCGACAACTTCTGCATCCTGCTGCCGCCACCCAACGTGACCGGCACGCTGCACATGGGTCATGGCTTCAACCAGACCATCATGGATGCACTGACCCGCTACCATCGCATGCGTGGCGCCAATACCTTGTGGCAACCAGGCACCGATCACGCTGGCATTGCGACACAAATTGTGGTGGAGCGGCAACTGGACGCACAGGGTCTGTCGCGTCATGATTTGGGTCGCGAGAAATTCCTGGAAAAAGTCTGGGAGTGGAAGGAACATTCCGGCTCCACCATCACCCGCCAGATGCGGCGACTGGGGACCTCCCCGGACTGGTCGCGAGAGCGCTTCACCATGGACGCCGGCTTGTCGACTATCGTCACCGAAACCTTCGTGCGCTTGTTCAATGAAGGCCTGATCTACCGCGGAAAACGCTTGGTAAACTGGGATCCGAAACTGCACACGGCGGTGTCCGACCTGGAAGTGGTGAGCGAAGAAGAAGACGGCTTCATGTGGCATATCCGCTACCCACTGGCGGATGGTTCCGGCAGTCTAGTGGTGGCAACGACACGTCCTGAAACCATGCTGGGCGACACCGCCGTCATGGTACACCCGGAGGACGAGCGCTATCGTCACCTGATCGGCCAGATGGTCAGCCTGCCGCTGACAAATCGCCAGATTCCCATCATCGCCGACGATTACGTCGATCGCGCGTTCGGCACCGGCGTGGTCAAGGTCACGCCGGCACATGATTTCAACGATTATGCCGTCGGCCAACGCCACCAGTTGCCGCTGATTTCCATCCTGACGCTGGATGCCAGGATCAATGATCACGCGCCGGAGAAGTATCGTGGCCTTGATCGCTTCGACGCGAGGAAGGCTATCATCGCCGATTTGGAAACCTTAGGCATCCTGGAGAAGACCGACAAGCACAAGCTGAAAGTGCCGCGTGGCGACCGCACCGGTGTCGTGATCGAGCCCATGCTGACCGACCAGTGGTTCGTCGCCATGACCAAGCCTGGCCGTGACGGCAAGTCCATCACCCAGCAAGCGCTGGACGTGGTGGCCAATGGCGAGATCAAGTTCCATCCGGAAAACTGGGTCAACACCTACAATCAATGGCTCAACAATATCCAGGACTGGTGCATTTCGCGCCAACTGTGGTGGGGTCACCAGATTCCGGCCTGGTATGGTGTCAATGGCGAAGTATTCGTGGCGCACGACGAAGCCGAGGCCCGCCATCTGGCCGACAACGCCGGTTATGCCGGCATGCTGGCACGCGATCCGGATGTGCTCGACACCTGGTATTCCTCGGCCTTGTGGCCGTTCTCGACCCTGGACTGGACACCTTCTTTCCCGGCCGAATCCAACACCGCCCTGGATCTCTATCTGCCCTCCACCGTGCTGGTGACGGGTTTTGACATCATCTTCTTCTGGGTGGCGCGCATGGTGATGATGACGAAACACATCACCGGCCGGATTCCATTCAAGGACGTCTACGTGCACGGCCTGATCCGCGACGCAGAAGGGCAGAAGATGTCCAAATCCAAGGGCAATGTGCTGGACCCGATCGATTTGATCGACGGCATTGCGCTCGAAGACCTGGTAGCGAAACGCACCACCGGCCTCATGAATCCGAAACAGGCCGAGCAGATCGAGAAGCGCACACGCAAGGAATTTCCCGACGGCATCCCCGCCTTCGGCACCGATGCGTTGCGCTTCACCTTTGCCAGCCTGGCAAGCCCCGGGCGCGATATCAAGTTCGACATGCACCGCTGCGAGGGCTACCGCAACTTCTGCAACAAGCTATGGAACGCCACCCGCTTCGTGTTGATGAATTGTGAAGGCCAGGACTGCGGGCTGGAACCTTGCGCGCACGACTGTGGCCCGGAAGGGTACCTGGATTTCTCGCAGGCTGACCGCTGGATCGTCAGCCTGTTGCAGCGCACTGAACTGGAAGTCGAGAAAGGTTTTGCCGATTACCGTTTCGACTTCGTGGCGCAGGCAATCTACAAATTCGTGTGGGACGAATATTGCGACTGGTATCTGGAAATCGCCAAGATGCAGTTGCAGCAAGGAACAACTGCCCAGCAGCGCGCCACACGTCGCACCCTGTTGCGCGTTCTGGAAACCGTGCTGCGCCTGGCGCATCCGCTAATTCCGTTCATCACCGAAGAACTGTGGCAGACGGTGGCGGAATTTACCGGCAAGTCAGGCGACACGCTGATGCTGCAAGCCTATCCGAAATCTCAGCCCGACAAAATCGACGACGCAGCAGAAGGCTGGGTCACCACCCTCAAGCAAGCAGTGGATGCCTGCCGCAGCCTGCGTGGCGAGATGGGCGTATCGCCTGCAACCCGGGTGCCATTGATCGCATCTGGCAGTGCTGCGCTGACCGCCTACGCGCCTTACCTGAAGGCGCTGGCCAAGCTGGCGGATGTCGAGGTGGTGAATGAGTTGCCGCAAGCCGATGCACCGGTAGCCGTCATTGGCGACATGCGCCTGATGCTCAAGATCGAAGTCGATGTGGCGGCAGAAAAGGAACGTCTGGGCAAAGAAATCACGCGCTTGCAAGGCGAAATCAGCAAGGCGACCAGTAAACTATCCAATGCCAGCTTCGTCGCTCGCGCCCCTGCCGCTGTGGTGGCACAGGAGCAGGAGCGCATGGCAGCGTTCGGGGCCACGGTTGAGAAACTGCAAGCACAGCTGGCACGCTTGAAATAGAAGAACGCTGTCAGCACTCAGCATTCGGCCGTCAGCCAAGGATGGTTTGGCTAATGGCTGACCGCTAAATAAAGAGACTCACATCTGCCTCGCCGGCAAACTCGAAGAAGGTGGCGGCACCACCATATTCAATACCTTCAATGAAGTCTTCCTTCTTGAAGTCGAACAAGTCAACCGTCATCTGACAGGCGACCATCTTCACGTCGGCTTCCAGACAAAGGCTTCGCAACTCTTCCAGCGAGGCGATGCCCTTGCCCTGCATCTTCTGCTTCATCATCATGGTCGCCATGCTTTCCATGCCAGGCAGTATCTGCAGCAGGTTAGGCATCGGCACCGGCATCGGCATGGCCGGGTTGCCCAAGGGACTCACCTTGACGTCATCCAGGCTAATCTTTAGCAGAGTGAGGCCGTAGAAGGTGAAGAAAATCTGCACTTCATAATCGAGTGCGGCGGCAGTGGAGGCCAGGATGAAAGGCGGGTAAGCCCAGTCCAGTGTACCCTTGGAGGCGATGATGGCGAGTTTCTTGGTCATGATCAGGCTTTCTTCTTGATCAGAAACAAGAATTCGCCACCAAGCTCAGACGACTCCAGCAGCTCATGGCCGGTCTGCCGGCAGAACGCCTGAAAATCCTTCACCGCGCCCGAATCCGTGGCGAGCACTTTTAACACCTGTCCACCGCTCAATTCCGCCAGCGCCTTCTTGACGCGCAGGATAGGTAGCGGGCAGTTCAGTCCGCGTGCATCCAGTTCTTTGTCAAAATCCATTCATGCCTCCTTTGCTACAAATGGGTAACCCGCCTTGCCCCAAGCCAGCACACCACCTTGCAGGTTGTGAATGTTTTGACGCCCACGGCTGGCCATGAACGCTGAAGCCTGTGCCGAGCGCATGCCGCTGTGACAATAAAACACCAACGGCTGCTCACCACTAAGTTCGTCCACCTTGAGCGGGATCAGGTGTAAGGGAATATGCTGAGCGCCGGCGATGATGCCGCGTGCCACTTCCTCATCCCGGCGTACATCTACCAGTGTTATTTTATCTTCTGCCAACAGCCGGTAGAGTTCTGCTGCGTCAATTTCAAGAGTGTCTGTCATGCAGCATGCGTTGCCATGTGGGGCTGAAAGCCTGAGTTGCGTAATATATCAGCGTTCGCTGATGTTTTAAAATGAAGAGGATAAATTCTTCCTGAAGCTTAAAGGTCCTGCATCCTGATGAAATTCAGGGCACCTCGGCTGAATTCATGCGCATCGCTATGATGCCGGTCTTGCGTGCCAGTCCGCGCGCCGTCTGGTGTCTGTCGTAATAACGGGGATTGGGCACCATCGCAGCCAGTCGCGCGGCCTGCTCCACTCCCAGGGCTGCGGCGCTGGACTTGTAGTAATGTCGTGCAGCGGCTTCGGCGCCAAAGATGCCGTTACCCCATTCGATGACGTTCAGATAGATCTCCAGGATGCGCCGCTTGCTCATCATCTTTTCCAGCATGACGGTAATCACCGCTTCTTCCAGTTTGCGCCAGGGGGTACGTTTGGAAGATAGAAACAGGTTCTTGGCCAATTGCTGGCTGATGGTCGATCCGCCCGCCACGATCTTGCCCTTCTTCAAATTTTTCTCGTAAGCCTTCTGCATGCCTTCCCAATCGAAGCCCTCATGATCGTTGAACTTGGCATCCTCGGCAGCAATAACGGCGCGCTTTAGATTGACTGAGATGCGGCTATAAGGCACCCACTGGTGCCGCAATTCCGCCTCCGAATCCTTCGCCTGCATGACATGTAGGCGGTCTTCCATGAAGGCGCTGGAGTCCGGGTTATGATCCACCCACCACCACACATGCACAAAAAGCCAGGCCTGATACAGCAAGACCAGCAGCAATAAGCCCAATACGAGGCGACCGATAAATCGCTTCATGCGGTGCGAAACATTTTCAGCACAGGTTCAGTTTCAGGCCTTAGTCCTCGCCACAACAGGAAGGATTCTGCCGCCTGCTCCACCAGCATGCCAAGGCCATCTGCGACCAGTCCAGCGCCATGCGCGCGGGCAAATTGCATGAACAGTGTGTCACGCCCATACATCATGTCATAGGCGAGAGCCCCCGGCGCGAAAACGCTGTCAGGCAGAGGTGGCAGTTCGTTATTGAGGCTGCTGGCCGTTGCGTTGATGACGACGTCGAACGACCGTTCTGCCAGATCAGCATAGGCGCCAGCGGAAATAATGGGAAATGTGGCGCAGAGCGCCAGGGCACGGTCGGCGCTGCGGTTTACCAGCATTAGCGATGCGGGGACCTGATCAAGCAAAGGCCCGATCACGCCGCGCGCGGCACCTCCTGCACCCATTAGCAAGATGCGCTGATCCCGGAGATTCACGCCAAGATTACTCACAATGTCACGCACCAGGCCGAGGCCATCGGTGGTATCGCCAAGGACGCTGCCGTCATCCTCGAACTTCAGGGTGTTGACTGCCTGTGCCAGCGTGGCGCGTGGCGTGCGCCGAGTCGCGCAATGATAGGCGTCCTCCTTGAATGGCACGGTCACATTGACGCCTCGCCCGCCGGCCAGACGAAACTGTTTCAGACTCCCGGCAAAGCCGCCTAGCGGAGCCAGAATACGTTCATATAACATAGCCTGGCCGGTTTGACGGGCAAACTCCGCATGGATCAGGGGTGACTTGCTGTGCTCAACCGGGTTGCCGATGACGGCGTAGCGATCAACCATGTTCAGCCGACATTGGTCCAGGGCAATCCGGCTGCGCGCCAGCCGTTGAGGTTACCGCGCTGGTTGGCGGCATGATCAGTCTCGCCCTCGAAGCCTTCCAAGATGTTATAACTCTCGGCAAATCCCTCTTGCGCCGCAACAATCGCGGCATTGTGTGAGCGCCCGCCGGTACGGCACAGAAACATGACCAGCGATTCCTTGTCCACCTGCATATTGAGCTGCGCCGGAAAATCCGGGTTAGGTTTCATGCCGGGGTAAAACGCCCATTCGATATGCTGGGCGCCGGGCACCCGACCGACCAAATCCAACTCCGCGCGCGTACGCACATCCACCAACCGTGCTGCAGGAGCCAGACCCAGCACCGACTGCGCTTCTTTTGGCGTCAGAGATCCGGCATAGGGCAGATTGTTGTCGCGAGCACGGGCCTGTGCGCGTGCCAGGATATCACTTAAATTCACCATCATTTTTTCTCCATCTCGATTTAGTGCTGATTATAAATCCTTTTTTCACCACGGTCCGAATGCACCAAACTGGTGCTTAAAATAGTTTGTTGGCACCAACCATGGGCCACGTATTTTTATTCTCTTTTCTAACCTTCTGTGTGAGAATAATAAATTAAAAATTATGCGTGGCACGTTTTCTGCTTTTACCTACGTGCCAAAATTTTTTGTTTAACTGTTTTTAGGAGATTGAAATGGCAGTTGCCGACGTACTCAAACTGGTCAAGGATAACGAAATTCGCTTCGTTGACTTCCGCTTTACCGATACCCGTGGCAAGGAACAACATGTTTCCGTGCCAGTTTCCGCCTTCAATGAAGACAAGTTTAGCGAAGGCCACGCTTTCGATGGCTCCTCTATCGCCGGCTGGAAGGGCATTCAAGCCTCCGACATGCTTCTGATGCCAGACCCTGATACCGCCTACATCGATCCATTCTTCGATGAGCCAACTCTGGTGTTGACCTGTGATGTCGTCGATCCTACCGATGGCCGCGGCTATGACCGTGACCCACGCTCCATCGCCAAGCGCGCCGAAACCTACCTGAAGTCCACCGGCATCGGCGACACTGCCTATTTTGGTCCGGAACCTGAGTTCTTCATTTTTGACGCTGTACAGTGGAATATCGACATGTCCGGCTGTCACGTCAAGATCACCTCTGAAGAAGCGGCCTGGACATCAGGCGAATCTCTGGAAGGTGGCAATATTGGCCACCGCCCCGGCATCAAGGGTGGCTACTTCCCGGTACCGCCAGTCGATAGCCTGCATGACATTCGCTCCGCCATGTGTATGGCACTGGAAGAGCTCGGCGTACCGGTCGAAGTGCATCACCACGAAGTAGCGACTGCCGGCCAGTGCGAGATCGGCACCGTTTTCAGCACGCTGGTCAAGCGCGCCGACTGGACCCAGATCCTGAAGTACGTAGTTCACAATGTGGCACACCAGTATGGCAAGACCGCCACCTTCATGCCCAAGCCCATTGTTGGCGACAATGGTTCCGGCATGCATGTGCACCAATCGCTCTGGAAGGATGGCAAGAACCTGTTCGCAGGGAATGGCTACGCCGGCCTATCCGAGACCGCCCTGTTCTATATCGGCGGCATCATCAAGCACGTCAAGGCGCTGAACGCCATCACTAATCCTGGCACCAATTCTTACAAGCGTCTGGTTCCACACTACGAGGCACCGGTCAAGGTGGCCTACTCCGCCAAGAACCGTTCCGCTTCCATCCGCGTGCCGCACGTGCAGTCCGACAAGGCGCGTCGAATCGAAACCCGTTTCCCGGATCCGATTGCCAATCCATACCTTGCCTTTGCTGCGCTGATGATGGCGGGCTTGGACGGCATTCAGAACAAAATCCACCCGGGTGACCCTGCCGACAAGAACCTGTACGACTTGCCACCGGAAGAAGATGCCAAGATTCCAACCGTGTGCGCCAGCCTGGATGAAGCCCTCGATGCACTGGACAAGGACCGCGAGTTCCTGACCCGTGGCGGCGTTTTCTCCAACGAATGGATCGATGCCTACATCGGCCTGAAGATGGAAGAAGTGAACCTGATCCGCATGACGACGCATCCAATCGAGTTCCAGATGTACTATAGCTGCTGATCAAGTATTCAGTGCGTAGCTACAAGACGCACAAGCCCCTCACAAGCCCCGATTTTTCGGGGCTTTTTTTATGTGCTGATGGCCGCTTAAGACCCATTCATTTTCAAGGAATATCCAGCCCGAAAAAAAATTTAATCTCTTGATTTTTTTTGTTGACAAAAATTACTAAAGTATTACTATTGGCATACATTATGAATTATCTGGAGATGGAGATGGCCCTCAAACCAATTACCCTCAGGCTTGACGAGGAAGAGTTCGAAAAGCTCAAGGCTTATCTGGAAGAGTTTGGCGACCCGGATATCAACGTAGCCTATGTGGTGCGCTCCTATATCCGCGATCTCAACCGTTCGCTGCCGTTTTTGCTCAATTCCGGCTGGGATCTGAAAAACTACCTTGGCATGTTGGGTTCATGGCTCAAGCAGTTCGGCAGTATGAAAGATGCCGATATGTTTCGTATGATGACCAACCCTTGGCAGATGTGGAATCCAACGGAAACGCCACATGGCAAGCCAGAACCGGAACGGCCCAAAGCTGCTCCAGCCGCAGCTCATAAGAATAAAAAAGCGGAAAGTTAAATGATGACTCCAGATCAGGCCAAGATGATGATAGACATGTTTGCCAACCCGATGTTTAGACAAGGGGCAGGTGAGTTTTTCAGCAAGATGCAACAGGACGGCATGGAGGCTGCGAAGAAATTCTGGGGTACGACACCGTATGCTTCTAATTTTCCCGATGCGCAGCAGATGATGGAGCGCATGGCGGATTTCTACAGTGCTCTCGGTTTTGTGCCGCTGGCCAAATATGAAGCGCTGCAGAAGGAAACGGACGACCTCAGAGCCGAGAATCGGTTGTTGCGCGAAACCATACGTGAATTGCAACAAAGTTTCATCGCCGAGGGTGGCGCCAAGGCGCAACAGGCCTGGCAGGGCGTGATCGACAAGCAAATGGAGATGAACCGTGAAGTGGCCAAAAGCTTCTTCGATGCCTTCAGCCCATTCAAAACGCCGAAATAATTTGTTAAACAGTGGTACTTATCAACGTGTAAATGAAGGAGAAAATCATGGAAACACAACTCGATTATTTTGATGCTGTTGCCAACACCCAGAAGCTGGTGCTGGGAAACTTGCTAACCACGCAGAAAAATCTAAGCACACAATGGCTGGATAACCTGCAGAAGTTGCAGCAGTCCGTCAGCGGTTTGCCCGATACACCGGCCATTCCGCAAGCCAAAGAAGCGGTTAACCTATTCAATAACTGGTTCAGCACCATCCTCAATGCCTCCAAGGCTATCGGTGACGAAGCGCTGAAACTACAGGAAACGTGGAATGAATCGTTGGAAAAGCAGGTTGCAATCAACCGCGAAGTGATCAGTAACCTGTCTGAAATTACCAAGCCTGCCAAGACGAAATAATTTGGCTTAGCGCTTTGGTGGCAACGGTTGCCACAACTTTTCTGGGCAGGTTAATCCGACGTTGACAAGGAGCAACAGACGTGGAAAACGCTAATGATTTTTTCAACACCTGGGTGAAGGCACAGAACCAGGCATTCGAGGTCTTGCGAGGGCAGGCGGCGCAAATGCAGTCGTTCTATCAGGGCCAGGTCGCGCCGGAGAACCCGTTTGAAGTGTGGCGCAAAATGGCGGTTGATGCTGTATCTGCCGGTCCGGATGCCAACGCTATCAAGGAAACACTGTTCAAAGCTTTCGGCAGTTCCGGGGTGTATCAGAAGCTGTTCGAACTATGGCAACCGGTGCTGAAAGCTATACAAAACCAGAACCTCGATCCGGAATCCTGGAAAGAGATGATGGATCCCGCCAGGATCAAGGTCATGGTGGACAAACTGTTCTACCTTGATGCCACTGGTGCCGAACAGCTGCAGAGCCAGATGGCACAATTCTCTGAGTTGCTGTCCAGCAATTCAGACCATTTCGGCAAGCCGTGGATTGATGCTACCCTGCAAAATATGCAGACTTTTCCGCATCTTGCGCAGGGTCATCCAGAAGAACTGATGCAGATGTTCCATCGCCTGTTCAATGCATTTGACGGCACGGTCGGGCGAAGTCTTCATGTCCCTGCGGTAGGCAAGGACCGCGAAAAAATGGAATTGATGACGCGCTGTATCGATGACATGTCGGTTTATGCTGTCAAGAACGTCGAATACCAACACGCCATGTACTTGACCGGTGTTGAAGCAATGGAAAAAGTCATGGCGCAACTGGCGCTCAAGATCGAGAACAAAGAGGAAATAAGCAAGTTCGACGACTTCTTCGATTTGTGGATCGACACCAACGAGAAGACCTATTACAAACTGTTCCAGACCACTGATTTTTCCAGGCTCAAAGGCGAGTTGCTGGACGCCGGTCTCAACGCACGCAATCACTATTTCAAGCTGATGGAAATAAACTTGTTCGACCTGCCGATCGCGCTGCGTTCGGAAATGGATGATCTCTACAAAACCATCTATGACCTGCGCAAAAAGGTAAAGAAGATGGAATCGCAGATGAAGGAGCGCGCATGAACACGCCATTCTCCAATTTCGACCCCAGGGCCATGATGAAGGAACTGGGAGAACTCAACAGAAAACTGATCAAGGGCGCCGAATTCCTGACCGAGATTGACGAAATTGACGTTGGCACCGCCCCCAAGGAACTGGTCTACGAAGAAGACAAGCTCAAGCTTTACCGCTACAAAGGTGAGGGCAAGTCAAGCTGTGCCGTGCCTGTGCTGATCGTCTACGCGCTAGTCAATCGGCAATATATGCTCGATCTTCAGCCAGATCGCAGTTTCATCCGCAACCTGCTCAAACTGGGCTTGGATATCTACATCATCGACTGGGGCTACCCTACCAAGGTCGACATGTACTTGACAATGGACGACTATATCAACGGTTATCTCGATAACTGCGTTGAGGCCATACGTCACGATGCAAAAGTGGATAAGGTAAGTCTGATGGGTATCTGTCAGGGCGGGACTTTTTCCGCCATCTACGCCGCTCTGCATCCGAAGAAGGTACAGAATCTGGTCACTCTGGTTGCTCCGTTCGACTTCTCGACCAACGACGGCCTGCTATTCAACTGGTCCAAGTGCATGAACGTAGATGCGCTGGTAGAAAACTACCGGGTCATCCCCGGCGACATTCTCAACGCTGGCTTCCTGATGCTGATGCCGTTCAACCTCAACATCAAAAAGTACATCGACATGCTTGATGTGATGGAAGACAAGGACAAGTTGCTCAACTTTCTACGTATGGAGAAATGGATTTTTGACAGCCCTGGACAGGCGGGCGAATGCTTGCGGCAATTCGTCAAAGACTGCTACCAGGGTAACAAACTCGTCACGGGAGAATTGGAAATCGGCGGGCAGCGCGTAGATTTGAAGAAAGTCAGCATGCCTCTCTTGAATATCTTTGCCTCGGCCGATCACCTGGTGCCACCAGCCGCCACAAAACCACTGAATGACTTGGTTGGCAGCAAGGACAAGACCCTGTATGAATTTCAGGGCGGCCACATCGGCGTATTCGTCGGGTCACGTTCTCAAAAGGAACTCGCTCCGGCGATCGCAAACTGGCTGAGTGCGCGTGATGGTAAAGCCGAAGAAAAATCCAGTGCCAGCGCCAAGGCCAAAGTAGTCAGCACAAAAAAAACCACGAATAAAAAGGCGGAAAAGAAATAACTTGAAGTTACGCCTATAATTGGGCAGCCAGCATTTCAACTGCTCAAAAACATTGGGGGAGAAAGCCATGGAAGAGGTTGTCATTGTAGCTGCAGCAAGAACAGCAATAGGTAAATTCAGCGGTGCTTTCAACAATGTTCCAGCTGTTGAACTCGGTGCAACGGTTATCCGCGCCCTTCTTGAGAAAACCGGTATAGCGGGCAACCAGATCAGCGAGGTCATTCTAGGTCAAGTGCTAACAGCCGGGCTCGGGCAGAACCCGGCTCGACAGGCCTTGATCAAGGCGGGATTGCCACAGGATGTTCCTGCCATGACCATCAACAAGGTTTGCGGGTCCAGCCTGAAGGCCATCATACTTGGGGCACAGGCCATCAAATGCGGCGATGCCGAAATCCTGATCGCTGGCGGTCAGGAAAACATGAGCATGTCGCCCCACATTCTTAACGGGTCGCGCAACGGCTTCCGCATGGGGGATGCCACCCTTCTCGACAGCATGGTTATCGACGGTTTGTGGGACGTTTACAACGAATACCACATGGGCGTTACCGCCGAAAACATCGCAAAAAAATATGATATCAGCCGCGTGGAGCAGGATGAGTTCGCCTGCGCCTCACAAAACAAAGCCGAAAACGCACAAAAATCCGGGAAATTTAAGGATGAGATCGTGCCCTATGTGATCAAGGGTAAGAAGGGAGATACTGTCGTCGATACTGACGAATATCCACGCCACGGCGCCACGGTAGAATCCCTTGCCGGCCTGCGCCCGGCCTTCGACAAAGAAGGTACGGTGACGGCAGGCAACGCGTCCGGCATCAACGACGGCGCAGCAGCAGTGATGCTGATGACGGCTTCCAGGGCTGTCAGCCTTGGACTCAAACCCATGGCCAAAATCAAGGCCTATGCCTCGTCTGGAGTAGATCCGAGCGTCATGGGCCTCGGCCCGGTTTCTGCGTGCAAGTTGGCTTTGGGCAAGGCCGGTTGGACAATGGGCGATCTCGACCTGATGGAGATCAATGAGGCATTTGCCGCCCAGGCCATCGCGGTCAATCGTGAATGCGGATGGGATGGCTCCAGGGTCAATGTCAATGGCGGTAGCATCGCGATTGGTCACCCGATCGGCGCCAGCGGCGCACGCGTGCTGGTGACTTTACTGCACGAAATGATTCGACGGGATGCAAAGAAAGGCCTGGCGTCCTTATGCATCGGAGGCGGCATGGGTGTCGCGCTGGCCATTGAACGCTAATTCAATCTTGATCAGAGGAGACTAAAGTGAGCAAACGTATAGCACTCGTGACCGGCGGTATCGGCGGTATCGGCACGGCCATCTGCCGTCAATTGGCAAAAGACGGCTGCACGGTTGTAGCCAACCATATCGCTCTGGAAGCTGAAAAAGCGCAATCATGGCTGGCGGAAAATCGTGCAGCAGGTTATGACGTTTATATTGCTGAGGGTGACGTGTCGAACTTTGATTCCTGCGTGGAAATGGGTTCAAAAATCAAGGCCGAAGTTGGCCCCATCGACATCCTGGTGAACAATGCGGGTATCACCAAGGACGGCATGTTCAGGAAAATGCCGCTGGAAAACTGGATGGCGGTGATCAACATCAACCTCAACAGTGTTTTCAATGTCAGCAAAATTGTGCTGGACGATATGCTGGAGAAAGGTTGGGGTCGCATCGTCAACATCTCGTCTATCAACGGCCAGAAAGGCCAGTTTGGCCAGACCAACTACTCGGCTGCCAAAGCAGGGATGCACGGTTTCACCAAGGCGCTGGCACAAGAAACGGCAGCCAAGGGCATCACGGTCAACACCATCTCTCCAGGTTATATCGGTACCGAGATGGTGATGGCCATCAAAGAAGAAATCCGCAACCAGATTGTCGCAGGCATACCCGTCGGACGCTTGGGCAAGCCTGAAGAAATTGCCAAACTAGTGTCCTATCTGGCGTCTGATGATGCTGCATTCATCACCGGCGCCAATATCGCCATCAATGGTGGCCAGCACATGTGTTAAGCCCCTTTACTACAAGCAGATTGCCCCAATTTATTTTCGAATGTAAGCCTGAAGACAGTTTCGAGACAGATTGCAGTAAGTTTGGCGGCGTAAAGTTCTTTTCACGGTGACCCGCAATTCGCGGAACTGAAAAATCAACTTACGAAAAGGAATTATCATGAACAAGCTTATTGCTGCACTGATCGCAGGTCTTTTTGCTGTTTCTATGAATGTGTCTGCTGCTGATGCCCCGAAGGCTGATGCAAAGCCTGCTGCCGAAGCTGCTGCACCTGCTGCTGATGCTTCTAAAGACAAGCCTGCTGCTCCTGCCAAGAAGGCACATGCGAAAAAGGCCAAGAAGGCTGCTGAAGAGCCTGCCGCTAAGTAATCCGTAATTTTAGTAGGCCATGATGGGCAGTGCTTCGGTACTGCCCTAATGTTTTGTACAATGCTGCATGTGCGGCGGCATCGAATACTTTGAGTGACACTAAAACCGGTTGTCAATAATTAGCAGGAGTTGGGTTTTGATAGATCAGTGATGTGCGTAGGAATACCATCAATACTTATTTGGTTCTTTTCCTCCCAGTACTCAGCCAGGCCTGCATTTCCTTTCTTCGTGGCCCAGTCGGATAGCAACTCACGATCTCCTTCGTACGAGAAGTAGGGGACCGCCATTCCGCAAGATGTTTGCACAAGATCGAGTTTTAGATCGAAGATTTGACGTGCCCCAGGCAACGGCTTGAATTTTGAATATAACTCATTCCACTCCGAATCACCCCAGTGCACAACTTTTGCCTTGCCATATAACCGCAAAATAAGTGGCTGGCCTTCGAGGGCGCAGAACATGATAGTCATTCTCGGCATTTGCTGAATATGCGCTGAAGTTTCATTACCGCTGCCTGTGACGTTTAACCAAACCACGCGGGAACTGTCCATGACAACCAGCGAATCCATCCCCTTTGGTGAAACATTTACCCAGCTGTCGGCAGTCGCAGTTCCTACAAAGAAAATCTTTTGATCAGCAATGAATTTGATGTGATTTTCGGACAGTGCCGAGAATTGCTTGCCCATTATGTGCTCCGGTTGTATGGGTAATTACTGAGTGACTTTATACTATCAGACATCCATCTCGCCGTAGCTTTAGCAACGCCTACGTGCTCCGTACTAAATCTCATGCCAGGCAAGAAATGAACGTGATCAACCGCATAACCGTCAATGTTGGAACACTCATTGCTAATAAATTCTACGACTAAGCCCCGTGGAGTGAAACATGAGCATCCAAGCTAATAGACTGTCTGCGATCAATGCGTATAACACATCAATGTCGGCAATTTCTTCTGCCACCAATGTTCAGACCGGCAATAGTTTGCCAGGTACCAGTAACACATCTGGATTTACTGCTACCAATTCCAGCACGGTCAACATCTCGCAAGAAGCACGAACCTACCTAACTAAATACCTGAGTGAGAGTCCCGTTCAGCACATGCGAGATTCGATCTTGAAGGACATGGGACTGACTGAGGCCAGCCTTGCTGCTAAGCCGCCTCAAGAGCGCACGGCGATTGAAAAGACTATAGCGGCTAAGATTAAGGAAGAGATGACGGGGCAAACGGGAATACCCCCCGTTTCGCCTGCAACAGCATAAGGCTGGTCCGTACCAGGCACTTGCCATTTAGTACCAAAAAATTCATAATAAGTACCAATATAAGTACTTTTACGGAGAAGACATGAACTCTCTCACCGTAGCAGACCTGAAGCGCCGTGGTATGGCAGCTATCGAAGAAGGGCTGCGCTACGGCCCTGTGCACATCGTCAAGCGCAACCGGCCCGCAGCCGTGGTGCTGACAGAGGATGAGTACCAGCGGCTCGCTGGCGGCCATGCCTACGTCCCTGGGGGCATCAGCGCTGTGCAGTGGCTACTGAGCCAGCCAGCGGCTGGCACGAAGGGCAAGGCTGCCTTGGATGCCGAGCTAGGTGCTGAGCGCGAAGCATGGGATGAGGCGTGATTGCTTTCTTCGATGCCAGTGCGCTGATCTACCTGATCGAGGGAGTTGAGCCGTTCGGCACGAACGTCAGGACTGCTCTGGCTCAGGCTGTAGCTGAACACCCAGGACTCGGCGCAGCTATGAGTCGGCTGTCATGGCTGGAGTGCCGGGTGCGCCCGATGCGGGAGAATCAGCATACAGCGCTGGCTCTATATGACGCATTCTTCGCCCGTCCTGACCTAAAGTGGATGGAGCTGACCCAGAATGTCGTCGAACTCGCGACTGTGATCCGTGTACGTCACGGGCTGCGCACCCCGGATGCCATGCAGGCCGCCAGCTGCCTCCAGCTTGGGGAAGGTCACCTCTTCTTTACCGGCGACAGCGGGTTTCAGCGTGTGAATGGATTGAACGTGAGGCTGCTGACATGACACTCACCGCTCGCCAGGACTCTTGATATTGATCAGATACTGATCTGCAAGTCAGGTGCGGAAGCAGCATGACGTGCTTTGTTTGCCGTGCCGAGCACTAGAGTCAGCGCCTCTAAGTTACTATAATAAGGTAACATACAGGCTGCATTGGCTGCCAGTAGCTAAGTAATACGTAATTTTAGTAGGCCATGAAGGGCAGTGCTTAGGTGCTGCCCTTTTGTTTTGTGGGCGGCCGGAGGAGGCATTGAATGCCGTTAGTGCATATATTGAAAGCTAGCTAGCGATAAGTACACTTATCGCTAGTAGGCCGATTTTGTTACTCATCTAATCGTTTGAGGTCTCGGTAAAAGTTTTCGTGTGGGCCAAAAGTTAATAGCTTCAGACGATCTTCATCAAGAATGCGGTAGGCCAACAGGCACAGCTGATTCGAGAGGCGAAACTTGTAGACGCGAATCCCATTCAAATCGCCAACTTTTGCATCACCACTTTCGGGGTCTGTGCTGATCACGCGCATGGCAACATCAAGATCTACTTTTTGCTGTGCATGAAGTTTCTTTACCGACCGAACAAAGGTGGGTGTAACAAGTAAACGCATTAGTTAAACTCGTACTCGCCGATAACTTCTTCTTGGTCTGCGATCAGAATGTCACGGATCATGGTGAATGGCAAATCCGGATTTTCTTCAGCAATTTTGCCGATCTGTGACCAGTATTCAATTTGCTTAGGCACGGAACGATGCTGGATCTGAGCATGGTGCTTGGCTTGATCAACCAAGTGTTCTGATAGCTTTACGTTTATAGACATGACAGCCTCCATTAATAAAGGCGCAGTATAGATCAAGAGGTTCCTAAAGGTAACTTAATTAATGTGAGCGTTAGTTTCAATTTAAATTTGGGGGACTGTACTAAGCATTTGTGTTGTAAAAATCCAGCTACAAATCAGCTACAATTTTACATTTTAGATGGGCGTAAAAAAGGCCTGCATCTCTGCAAGCCTTATCATTACTGGTGGTGGAGTCACCACCTAATTCAAAAGGTGCTTTCATTATACCGAGGAAACCAGCGCAAATGGTAGCGCGTCAGCGGTATTGGTAAATCACACTCGGCTTTTATATCAATCGCAGCAAACGGATTTTTAATTCGATTGCGCGTTTAGGAATCGAACTGTAGCTCTGAAATTTCATCTCGCACGATGGTCGGCAAAGCTGCGTGCATCCCCTTTGTCCGTGCGCTTTAATAACGTCAAGATATTTAACTCATGGTTAAAAACGGTCGCATTATTGAATTATTGTTACTTGCAAAAAACTGTACCTGCTCGTAATATTGCACCATGAGTTCAAATTCACGCCATTCTTTAATCAAGAGCCTTCAGGTAACCGCTCCACGTGGGCGACCGATGGACTTGGCCATGTTGGATGCACAAGGGGTGTCCGCCTTCTTGGCCGCGAAGCACGCCCGCAGCGGTTGGTTAAAACGACTTGAGCAAGGTGTGTACGCATTTGCCGGAGACACGCTGAGTCGAGATCAATGCTTGTTATTTTTGCAGAGCCATATATCCGGTCTGCATGTGGCCGGAAAAACTGCATTGGCATGGCAAGGGGTGCGCCATAACTTATCTGTTCGCGAGCAATTGATGCT
>CAIJXJ010000023.1 GCA_903824575.1 uncultured Methylobacillus sp. | reverse complement strand
TCGGGTGAGGATGGTTTCCAGCGTGATGCCGTGGAGGGGATTGTTGGCTTGAGTCATGGTTTTGTTGGCGATTAAGTCCGGCTAAGTTCCAACTTTCACGACTTGACCGGGGAAAGCATGGGTCGCTGCTTCCAAGATGTGGGTGATATGAGGCGTGAGGTCGGCCATGCGGTTCGAACGTGCGCGTACAACCACAATCCCGAAAGACAATACCTTGATATTCTGCTGAAACTCCAGATTGCGATCAAGCGTAACGAATACTTCGCAGACGGTATGCGCACGACGAAGCAGATCACCGTTTTTGATGCCTGACCAGCCAAGGCTATGAACAGTTGCGACCTCATATCCTACCAGTAATTTCGCGAAGTCAACCGGGAAATTTTCGTCAAGCAGGATGCGCATCATCTGTAACCGATTCGTAAGCCGCATCAAGTACGGCAATGGCTTGTTCACGTTTGACGGAAGGAAACTGATGTAGAAACTCGTCCAACGTGTCCCCCCCCTCCAAGTAGTCGAATAGGGAGCGAACAGGAACGCGAGTACCCACAAACACCACAGGACTGCCACTGAGTATGTCTGGATGGCGATGCGTAACACCGATAAGCATAGTCATGTAAATCTCCAAGTTGCGCTTAAAATATATGACGATTCAGGATTTTGTCTAGCTTATTCACTCAGAAGGAAGGTTGAGAAAGCCAAGCATCGTTGCTTGGCTTACCTTGCTGCTGCTCTTGTTGGAGCAGCCAGATGATGCGTTCTTTATCCGGTGGGCGTGGCATAGCTAGCTCTCTTACCTAGCGCGTGTATGGAATATGGAACTTCCCGTTTTCATCAAAAAACATCATAGAGAGAAAGGATTTTGCACCCTCCGGGGTGGGTGGCACATTTCCAGGATCATGGCCTACAAACCGGGCGACATTGCGCAAAGTATACTCCGCAATTTGCGATAAGCGCTCGTTGCCGCCTATGTCGGGGTGATACGATTGTACCTTAATCTTAGGGTGGTCAGTGCGCGGCTCGGATAAATTAAAAATAGGCGCGATACTCGGCGCTATTTCATCACGCTTGGTCAGCGGGGGGCCAAGATCAAAACAGTCCCGCATTGACCTCAACACCGAACAATTGTGGAAGGTATCGGTAATCACCGTCTCGCGTTGGGTGTAAGGCGACACGACGATGACCGGGATGCGCAAGCCCAGCCGGTCAAACGCAAAAGGGGGGTTTTTAGAACGGTACTCGTCGGGAGGAATGATAGCGGGTGGCGGCACATGGTCGTAGGTTCCGCCGTGTTCATCAAAACAGATGATTAACGCGGTGCTTTCCCAGGCAGGTGATTTCCTGACCGTTTCATACACAGTTGCCAGAAATTCTTCGCCCGCACGGATGTCGGTGGGCGGGTGGTAATCCGTCAACGGGGGAAACATCAGGTTAGGTTCCAGCCAAGAGAAGGCGGGCAGTTCACCTTTACCGGCATCCGCGATGAAGTCTTCCCATGTGGCGGCATGATCGGCTATTTCGGTAACATGATGCACCCCGCCGAGCAAGGAAATACTCACCGGTATGACTTGGGTAGGGCGGTCATAATAAACCTTCCAAGGTATATTTTTCTCCGTAAACAAATCGAAAATGGTTTTGCTGGTTTCAGAAAAAGCCTCATTGATGATTATCTCATTGTCAATGCGGCCTTGACTGGTGCCGGTCAAAAAGAATTCGCGGTTC
>CAIJXJ010000022.1 GCA_903824575.1 uncultured Methylobacillus sp. | reverse complement strand
GTTTGCCAATACCTATCTCGCCATGCGGGTGGCATATTTCAATGAGCTTGATACTTACGCTTCCACCCACGGTCTCGACACGCGCCAGATTATAGAAGGCGTCGGCCTCGATCCGCGCATCGGCAGTCACTACAACAACCCGTCTTTCGGTTATGGTGGCTATTGCCTGCCCAAGGACACCAAGCAGTTGCTGGCGAACTACAATGCCGTGCCACAGAACCTGATCAACGCCATTGTTGCTTCCAACAGTACGCGCAAGGACTTCATCGCGGAGAGCATCATCCGGCGCAATCCCAAGGTGGTTGGCATTTATCGGTTGATCATGAAGAGCGGTTCGGACAATTTCCGGGCATCCAGCATCCAGGGCATCATGAAGCGCATCAAGGCCAAGGGCATTGAGGTCATCGTGTATGAACCGGAATTGCACGAGGATGATTTTTTCAAGTCGCGCGTGGTGAAGGATCTTGCCGCGTTCAAACTTGAAGCGGATGTGATTGTCTCAAATCGCAAGGACAAGCATCTCGCGGATGTCGAAGCCAAGGTGTTCACGCGGGATCTGTTTGGAAGTGATTAGACAAACAGGTTCATGTTAAAAGGCACAAGGGTCAAGATTTAAAACAGCATCAAGGTCCAAGGGAAAAGCAGAAGGCAAAAACCCCGTTTTTGTGTTTTCCTTAAATCTTTTATCTTGACTCTTGATGTCTGTCCTTTACCTTTGAATTAGTGTCAGGCTGATGTGTTGACTATCGTGCCGACATTTCCAGAGGCGGCCTTGTCATGAATCGCCACGCTGGGTTTTGCCAGTGGCGGCGCCTTGCTGCTGGTCTCGCCAGTACTGCTGTTGCTGGCGGGCTTGGTTTGTGCCTGAACGCTCGGTGCCGGTTGGGCATGCGTTACGTTGCTTGGATTGCTGATGGTGGCTGACATGATATTCTCCAGATGAGCAGTAATAAAGCTCTACGGAACTGTCATCGGCAGCTTGCTGAAAAACTTTAGGCCTGCGTTTGAATGATTGTTGGTAACTAAAGATTAGCAATCGAGGTATTGTCAGTATTTTTCAGTATCAACCATGTTGTTTTACTTTATCCAGTGCTTGCTGCACGTCGGAGTGGCGGCCTTGATCTGCATCCTCGCGACCGGGTCTGGCAGGCGCTGACATGGCTTTTTCCAGATATTCACGGGCCTTGGCATACTCACCCTGTTCCAGCAAAAAATCCCCGTAAAAATAATTGGGGTCGATGCCGTCGGGATTGAGCTTGATGGCTTTTTCCAGATATTCCCTGGCTTTTTTCTTGTCACCGTAAGCAATTGGCCAGCGCGGAACCTTGTAATACAGGCTACCAAGGGAAGTGTAAATCGAGCCATCAAGTACATCGGGCTGAATCTTTTCTGCACGTTCAAGCAAGTTACGGGCTTCCTTGACCTTGTCCAAAGCACTCAGGCCGCCAGCAAATTTGGCGTAGCTGCTGAGAATGATGGATTCCCAAACCAAGGGTTCCGCGCGACCGGGGTTGGCAGCGCTGACCTGATGTGCCTTGGTTGAGAGTTCCATCAAGGCGGCTTCCTTCTGTTTATCCGGCGTCTGGTAATAGGCCTTGGCCCAGCCGTGTTGCAGTTCGACAATATTGTCGCCGACGACATCGGCCAGGGCGACACTCTGCCCCAGAACCAGCGCAACGCAGAGGGCTGCGGCACGCGAAACCAGACTTGAAATTGGATAGGGTACTATTTTCATCATGACAGGCTCCGGTGTGTAATCATTTTTGAATTGCAAATGGGCGCGCCAGGGCATTCTGCTGGCGTAGCGCGATATCGACCAGACGCGGCAACAAGGCGTTGATCCGCACGAACAGGCATTCCGGCCAGCCGATGTAGTAGTCCTTACAGTCACGCTCAATCGCCCGCACCACGTGCCTCGCTACCAGTGCAGGTTGGTCGCTGTTCATGCCGACGGCCTCTGCCATGCGGCTGACCATGCCGTCATTGAGTGCAGTCTTGGTATAACGTGGTGCAACGTAGCTGACGCCGACCCCGCTGCCTTCCAGTTCGCGCCGTAGTGCCTCGGAAAAACCGCGCATGGCGAACTTGCTGGCAGAATAGCTGGTGAAATAGGCAAAACCAATGCTGCCGAAGATGGAGCCTACATTGACGATGCGGCCATGGCGTCGTGTCCTCATCTGTGGCAGCAGGGCATGGGTGAGCTGCATCGGCGCCAGTACGTTGATGCGCCACAACAGTTCCATGTGCTCGGGGGATAGTTGTTCGAACAGGCCAAAACAGGCAATGCCAGCACAATTGATCAGGATATCGACACCACCAGCGGCGTCGCTCACACGAGCCGCGAGTTTCTGCGGGGCATCTAGCGCCCCGAGGTCACAGGGAAAGATCTGCGTGCGTGCGCCATGTTCTTGCAGGGCCAGTTTCAGTTTGGATAGTTTGTCGACATCGATGTCGACCAGCAACAACTCGGCGCCTTTGTTTGCCAGCGCCATCGACAGTTCGCTGCCAATGCCGCCAGCGGCACCGGTAATCAGGATGCGTTGTCCTTCGATGTTCATGCCAGTCCCTCCAGGGAGCGAAAAATGTCGCCGTATAGCCGGAATACGTTGCGGGCGCAGTGTATCAGGCTGGTTCGGTCTTGTTCGGAATCCAGACGGTTGACCAGGTCACGGAAGAATGCCACGTGTTCAAGGTCGAGTGCGCCGTGACTGCTAAGATAAGTGAACGCTTGTGCCGGCAAGTTCAAGGATTTTTGCAACACACTGGCGGTATTGGTTGCCAGCTGGATGCTGGTGCCTTCCAGCACATGCACCATGCCGAAGAAGCCAACCGGATTGCCGCGGGCGATGGTGTCATAGGCATAGGCGACCATCAGTTCAGTGGCGAACGCCGGCTGGCCATGGCGTACCGCTTCGGCATCCCCGCCGCAGACTGCGATGTCACTCAGAATCCACTCCTGATGGCCTGTTTCCTCTGTGATGTAATGGGCGATGGCCTCTCTCAGCCACTCCTTGTCATCAAGCAGGCGTGCGCCGCATGCCATTAGCAGGGGCACTGTATGCTTGACGTGATGGTAGGCCTGAGTGAGGAAGCCAACATACTGGTTCAGGCTGACCTGGCCTGCCATGGCCTGTCTGATGATGGGGATGGACTGCAACTCGGCCTGCTCTGCTTGCGTTGCGAATTCCAGTTGTTCAAAAAAAGTCATATCGGTTGTTCCTGGAACAGAGATTCTAGTGCGTCAGCATGCGCCGCATGGATAGCCGCGCGTCGTAAACGGCCATTGCTGGTCAGTTGGCCATTGGACGGGGTGAAGGGCGTCGAGGCGACCAGCCATGAGGTGACGCGGGCATAGTCGGGCAGTATCTGGTTGGCCAGCTTTACCGCCGACTCGATGTGCAAATGAGAAAATCCGGCGCGCAATACCAGTACCGCGACGTTGAAGCAACGCGCTTCGCCGAACACGGCGGCCTGGACGATGGCCGGATGCAGGGTGAGTTCGCGTTCCACCCATTCGGGTGCGACATTGCGGCCGAAAGAAGTGATGAACTGACTCTTCTTGCGCCCGCTGATGTGCAGAAAACCGGCCTCATCCAGATGGCCGAGGTCACCGGTTGGTAAGGGTTGGGCTGGCGGTGTCTCGCCAAGATAGCCGAGGAAATTGGCACCGCTCACCAGGACTTCACCGTCATCATCGATGCTGACCTTCACGTGCGGTAGGGGCTGGCCTACGCTGCCGGGACGATTGCATAGCGGGGTGTTAAGGGCGACCACGGAGGCGCATTCGGACAGGCCGTAGCCCTCGAACACGGGAATGCCAAGATGTTGCGACCGCTGCAACAGGCTGGGTGCCACCGATGCTCCGCCAACGGCGACAAAGCGCAGGGTGGCAGGTAGCGCCGCGCCATTTTCAGCCGCCATGACGAGGGCCTGCAACATTTGCGGCGCCAGAATGGCGCTACTGGCACGTTGTTGATGTAATGCCTGCAACAGGCGAGCGATATCGAGACTTGACGCGCCACCCAGTCCGACCTGTTGTAGCGGCAGGAGGTGACTGGAGGCGCCTGCCATAAGCGGCGTGTAGATGCCACCTATGTTTTCCAGCAGGGTGGATAGCGGTGTCAGGCAGAGGTGTCGGTCGGTTGGTGTCGCTAGGCTGGCGTCGCGCAGTGAAACAGCGACTGCTTCCATCTGCGCCAGGCTCAGGCAAACCCCCTTGGGTTCGCCGGTAGTGCCGGAGGTGTAGGTAATTTTAGCGGTGCCGACTGGCAGCATGACGGGCGCCGCAACCCCGATCAGGCGGATCAGGTGGAGGCCACAGCATGGCCCGGCCGGATGAAACTGAATGTTGGCGCTGGTCAGTAGAGTGGCTACCTGTTGCGGTTGATCGGTGAGCAAGCCATCCAGGCGGGCATCCTGAAGCAGGTGCAGGATTTGTTGGGGCGAGAAAAATAACGGAATCGGCACTAGCGGAATGTCGGCGGTCAGCGCCGACAGATCGGCCACTGCCCATGGCAAACCATTGTCAGCCAGAAGCCCGAGGGCGAGGATATTTTGGTTGTTGAGGATTTCTGCGGCTTGAGTGATTGCCTGATTCAGTGCTGCATAGGACAGGGAATCTTCTGCCCCCTGTAGCGCAATCTTATCCGGGCAGGTCGCTGCCGTCTGCCTGATTGATGCGAGCAGGAAACTCATGCGGCATCGACGGTGTTCATGCCGGCACGCAGCAGATCGCTCAGGTCGCGCTGTTGCAACAAGGAACGGTAGCCGTAACTGATGTCCCCGGCCATCACCATCGGGGTGTTGTCGTAATAGCTTCCCCAGTCAAGACGGTCCGCGTGTGGCAGATGATCCAGTGAGGCGGCGCCCAATTCGACCGGGCAAAGGCCAAGGCGGCCGAAACCGTTGCGCAAGGCTGAGGTGCCGGTAAAGGTGACCCATTTGTAGCCTTCGTCATGCAGCATGGCCGTCAGTGCCACGATCAGCCAGCGCGCTGCGCCCGGATAGAGTGCGGACAGATTGCCTACCTCGATAATTTCCTCTCGCCGAATGGTCTTGCCCAGACGAAATTGCAGCAGCTGTTCGATCGGCCGGTCAAGATAGGTCTCAAGAAACAGCGGTGAATTTGCGGCCGAACGCAGGCCAAATGCGGCGATCAGGTCGCCCTGATTGGCGCGTAGGCTGAGCAGGCGAGGCATAAAGTGCCTGACGCGTGCCCCATGCGCCGCATGGAAACACTGACTGATAAATTTTTCGATTTCTCCGCGTTCATCGATGCCATGCTCGCGTAAATCGAATACCTGAGCCAAGCGGGCATTAAGCGTTGAAGTTTCGATCCGCTCTGAACCAGTGAGGAAAAATTCTGCTTGCAGCATTGCAGTAGTCATGAAGTCCTTGTTCGGCATGATGAATCTTGTTCAGCTAGAGCAAGTGTCGTGCCGAAGTTAATTGAAATGAATTTTTATTATCTAACATTCTGATTAATAAATATTAATTTTAATAACTCAAGATCGGTTAATCACGCGACGAGCCTATCATAAGCCTGCAACGCATTGCTAAGAGTGCAAATAAAGCATGACAATTTTTGCAGGGTTACTTGCAGACAATCGATGCCGTGTCTTCAAGGATATGTCCGCTGGCGTTGATCACCAGCACGATTTCGACATGTGCCGGCACGCTACAGAAAGGCAGGTAACCGATGGCGCCAGGCGTCTCCAGGACAAAATGCGTGACTGCCTGTTCGGACGACAGTACGAATGGCGGAGAAATGCCATGAAAATAGATATCGTTCCAGTACTTTTCAAGATCCTCCGGGCTAGCACCAAGCACTGATTGGGAGAAGATGCGCCGCAACGGGTTGGAGGCCGGCAGGTTAACTGGTTGCACTCGGCTGCCATCGCTCCAGAACAGTTTCTTGCGTTTGTAGATGAGCGATAATTCCTCCTTCTTCAATCCTTTGGCATGACCAGGCTCGGCAATTACCGCCAGGACCTCGTCGGTCGCCGGTGCCGTTTCCGGACACAGCAACAGGATCAAGAGCAACAGGCGCAGCACAGGCATTGATTGCATCAGAACAGAATGGCAAAGGAGGCGAACAGTCCTGCCGGCGCCTGAATCCGATTATGCGTGGCGTGGCTGAATTCGGCCTTGACTATGGTGGCAGGTGATAGTCGCATTGCCACGCCAGCCAGATACAGATTCATGGCAGGTGCGGGCCCGGCCGGGTCATAGAGTTCATAGCGGGTAATGGCATACCAGCGGTCGCTGATGGGTGCCACGCCTTGAACATATAAACCTTTTTCATCTCGTTGATGGCCCTGCTCGGAACAACGATAAACCAGTTCCGTGCTGAATTCATAGCGATTGCGTGACCAGAAGTAATCCATTCCCAGCAGATTCTTGTGTTGGCCTTTAGAGCGTTCCTGTTCGAAGCCGGCATAGGAAACGCCAATCTCGCCCAGATTCGAGCTTGCCGTACTGAGATGCATCCCGTAGGCCTCGGAAAATGGATCGAGCCTGGGGTCGGCACGCCATTCATGACCTATTGCTGTATAGAGTGAATAATCGATTTCGTAATCTAACAGTGGCTGTGACCCATAGATCATGGCGCCGGTTGCATTGGTCGGGAAGCTGCGTTCGGTAATCAGCGGGCGCGAGGTGGTCCACATCAGGGGCGCGGCGTGTATGACATTCCATCTGCCGATTGGAGTCAGGTATTTGCCGACACGAAAATTGAAGTTTTCCGAATACAGGTAGTCTGCATAGAGCCGTTCCAGTGCGAGGTAGGCGCGATTCGTGGTGAGTCCCGATTTCGCCTGCCAGGATAATGGCTTTTCCAGATCCAGTTCGGAGAACAGGCGGAACTTGCCTTCCCCTTCCCAGTGCACAAACAGGCTGAAGTCATCCAGGCCAAGATTTGCACGCCGATGCAGGTCGTCTTCGATGCCGGCGCTGGCATAACCGCCCAAGCTGAAACCGGTGCCCGGGATCTGCCAGCCATGGCCGGGCTGATAGTCGGCGCTGGCAAGCGTGTCATCGCCCCGGGTCTGGAGAGGGTCTAGCAGTGCCAGCAGGATTAACAGTCGCGTCATTGGAAGCATGATGCCGGCCCGGGATGGAAAAAATTGGATTGTGCCATATACTCGCGCTTTCACTCCGGACGATTTCCGCCTTGAGCATACGCAAAACCCTGTTACTGGCTTTCCTGTTGGTCAGTTTGCTGCCATCGATTCTGCTGACCTATCTGGTCTTTCAGGTGACGGGGGACGCCATGCGGGGTGAGATTGCGCAGGGCTTGCAGGTGCAGGCGGCGGCGGTGTCGCAGGACGTTGACAAGATGCTGTTCGAACGCCTGCAGAACGCGCAGACCTGGCGCCAGTTGGAGGTGACTCAGGATATCCGCATCAATGACATCGACAAGCGCTTGTCGAATTTCCTGGCAAAACTCAAGGCCGGTTATCAGGATGTGTATCTGGAGTTGCTCTGCACCGATGGCCATGGCCACATTGTGGCCAGCAGCAATGCGACCCACATAGGCGGCGTTCGCGCCCGGACTGAAGGCATCCCCGCGCAGGCCAATTCTCCCCTGCGACTGGAGGCCTTGCAATTCAATGGGGTAGAGGGAGCTGTTGTTTTGCCGATCGCCGCCACGGTCCCCTCGATGTTCGACAGTGGGCAATTGGGCGAACTCTATCTGCTGTTCAACTGGGCTCAGATTTACCACATCCTGGATCAGTCGGCGCGCAGCGGGCATGCCCTGGCTTTGTTGGACCGTGACGGCAGGATCATTGCCGCCTCAATTGAGCTACGCAAACGAGGAGCCTTGTTGCAGACGGTTCCGGCAAGCTGGACCATGGGCGGCAGGAGCGGGGTCGGTAGCTTCGACGGTGCACCCTTGCATCTGGGTCAGGTGATGGTTGGCTTCGACCATTCGCCGGGGTTTCAGCAGTTTCCGGGCTTTGGTTGGACCACCCTGGTTCTGGAGAATAGCCAGCAAGCTTCCCTTCCGGTGCGTCAAATGGCTGTGGCTTTTCTGTTGTTGCTGGCGCTCACCAGTGCCTTCGCCATCGGTTTTTCGATGCTGGTGGCAGGCCGTATCGCGCGACCCATCACGGCTCTGACTGAATTTACACGCCGCTTCATGATGGCGGGGCAGTTGCCGCAGGAAATTTTCGCAGCCAAGGGCGAAGTGGGGGAGTTGACGACTGCTTTCGTGCAGACCGTGCGAGCGCTGGATCAGTCGCGCGCCGATCTGGTGCGGGCCTCGAAGTTGGCTGTGCTGGGTGAACTGGCTGCGGTGATGGCGCACGAGATCCGTACCCCCATCGGCATCCTGCGCTCGTCCGCCCAGATGCTGGCGCGGGAACCTGATCTCAGTAGCGAGGCGCGAGAGTTGACCGGCTTCATCGAGAGCGAAACCGAGCGCCTCAATCGGCTGGTGTCAACGTTGTTAGACAGTGCGCGGACGCGAGCGCCAAATTTGCAGTCGGCCGATCTGCACGGGATCATTCGCCACAGCGCAGATCTGTTGGCGGCGCAAGCGGAAAAGAAAGGCATCCGCATGATCCTTACCCTGGAGGCCACCGATCCATGGATCGAGGTGGATACCGAGCAGATGACTCAGGTGTTGCTCAATCTGCTGCTTAACGCGCTGCAAATTCTGCCGCAAGGCGGTCAGGTAACAATTTCCACCAGGCTGGAGATGACTTCCCTGATGCTTGAGGTTGCGGATGATGGTCCTGGCATCCCGGCGGCGGAATTGCCCCGGGTGTTTGACCCGTTTTTCACCAAGCGCGAAGGCGGGGTAGGACTGGGTTTGGCGGTGGTACAGCAGATCATCAACGCCCATAGTGGCGAGATTCGTGCCGGTCACAACCAATCTGGCGGCGCCCTGTTTACCATCACATTACCGATCAAGGAGAATCCATGACGCATCAGCGAGTACTGGTGGTGGACGATGAGGCGAAGATGCAGCGCGTCCTGGAAATCATGCTGCAGCGCATGGGGCATGAGGTGGCCTGTGCCGGTAGCGGCGAGGAGGCGCTCAAGATCATGCAGACGGCGCCAGCTAATCTGGTCATCAGCGATCTTCGCATGCCGGGCATGAGTGGCACCGAGTTGTTGCGGCGACTGCGTGATCAGGGGCTAGATACGCCGGTCATCATCATGACCGCTTACGGCACTATAGAAAGCGCAGTCGAGGCCATGAAGCTTGGTGCCTGCGACTACATCATCCGACCCTTCGATATGGATGCGCTGGAACTCGCCGTCAACCGCATTCTGGCGGCCGGGCAGATGCGACAGCAGAACGATTTCCTGCGGCATGAAGTGGAAAAGGGCTGGGGGGAATTCGTCGGCAATAGTGCCGCCATGCAACAGGTCTATGATCACATCCGCCAGGTGGCGCCAGGCAAGACCACCGTGCTCATCACCGGCGAAACCGGCACCGGCAAGGAACTGGTGGCGCGTGCCATTCATCGCGCCTCCCCGCGCAAGGATGCCTTGTTTGTGCCGATCAACTGTGCCGCCATTCCCGCCGATATTCTGGAAAGCGAGTTGTTCGGTTACGTCAAGGGCGCCTTCACGGGCGCCATCAAGGACCGGGTAGGAAAATTCGAGATGGCCGGAGGCGGGACGCTTTTTCTCGACGAGTTGACCGAGATGCCGATGCCGTTACAGGCCAAGCTGTTGCGTGTGCTGCAGGAGAATGTGATCGAACGCCTGGGTGCCAATCGCGTGATACCGATCGACGTGCGCATCGTCGCCGCCACTAATTGTGATCCGCGCCAGGCCATTCTGGACGGTCGTCTGCGCGAGGATCTGTATTATCGTGTGAATGTGTTCAATATCGATTTGCCTACCCTGGCCGAGCGCCGGGAGGATATTGCCGCCCTGGCCGCCAGTTTTCTTGCCGCCCAGAACAATTCGCACGGTATTACGCCGGCAGCGCTGGCTGCATTGCAGGGCTATGCCTGGCCGGGCAATGTACGGGAATTACAGAATGTGATCGAGCGGGCTGCGGTGCTGAGTCGTGATCGCGCTATCGATGTCAAGGATCTGCCTCTGGACATGATGCGTGAAGTATTGGCGGCAGACCCTGCAGCTGTGCTTTTGCCGTCTTCTCTGGAACTCAATCCGGCGGTAGAGCGGCTGGAGACGGCCATGTTGCGCGCAGCACTCCTGCAGTCCGGCGATAACAAGAGCCGTGCCGCCCGCCTGCTGGATATCAGCGAGCGTGCCTTGTGGTACAAGCTGAAGAAGTACGGGCTGTGATGGCCGTGGGGCTTCCGTTTTGAAGAACACTTTTCGTGCGCGGTCCTGGATTGCTTAGCGGGTTGCAGCAAGGCGGCGATTGGTGCGGCGCAATGCCTTTTAGTTATTGCGCCCTACGAAAATTCGGGTGGCATTAAAACGGAGAGCAAATCCCGGTTCAATACTTTGCTTGATTGACTCTCACTCGGCCCTTCTAGTAAGATACGCTTGTCTTGAATTGCTGGCAGGTGGCCTTGGCGGATCAGCCGGGCTTCAGAAATGTCGTTCCGGGCAAGAACCGAGGCGGTTTTCAAGGCTTCCGCATTGACAGTCCGTGGACTTTTGCGTATCTTGCGAAAGTCTTGTTTCAGTCGATGTTGAATCTGTCCGGGTCGCACACTAAAAAAATCTATGAATATGAGTGCGAATCTTTTGAAGTTAACAATTTTTGGCGTTTCGGGAAGCGGCTTCAAGGCCCTTGCCATCGGCACCAATAAGAATTCAAACAGGAATTAGCGTGCTGGGAAATTACTTTCCGATTCTGCTGTTCATTCTCGTCGGCCTCGCCATTGGTGTCATTCCCATGGTGCTGGGCAGGGTGGTGGCTCCCCACCGCCCCGATGGCGAAAAAAACTCCCCTTACGAGTGCGGTTTTGAGGCATTTGAAGACGCGCGCATGAAATTCGACGTGCGTTATTACCTCGTCGCCATCCTGTTCATCCTGTTCGATCTTGAGATCGCCTTCCTTTTCCCTTGGGCGGTGGTGATTCGCGAGATAGGCCTGTTCGGTTTTGTTTCCATGATGGTGTTCCTCGGCATCCTGGTGGTTGGTTTTGTCTATGAATGGATGAAGGGCGCGCTGGAATGGGAATAGAAGGCGTACTGGAAAAAGGTTTCATCACCACCAGCCTCGATACGGTCATCAATTACACCCGCACCGGCTCGATGTGGCCGATGACCTTTGGTCTCGCCTGTTGTGCGGTGGAAATGATGCATGCCGGTGCCTCGCGCTATGATCTGGATCGTTTCGGTATCGTGTTCCGTGGCAGTCCGCGCCAGTCTGATGTGATGATCGTGGCAGGCACTCTGGTTAACAAGATGGCGCCGGCGCTGCGCAAGGTCTATGACCAGATGGCCGAGCCGCGTTGGGTAATTTCAATGGGTTCCTGCGCCAATGGCGGCGGCTACTACCATTATTCTTACGCTGTGGTGCGCGGTTGTGATCGTATCGTGCCGGTGGATG
The DNA here is from genome assembly GCA_903824575.1 of uncultured Methylobacillus sp. GTDB lineage: Bacteria > Pseudomonadota > Gammaproteobacteria > Burkholderiales > Methylophilaceae > CAIJXJ01. Next base: position 69,904 of record CAIJXJ010000022.1, on the reverse strand, counting down.
TTTACGTGCCTGGTTGCCCGCCGACGGCGGAGGCATTGCTGTACGGCATCATTCAGTTACAGAACAAGATCAAACGCACTAACACGATTGCGCGCTCATGAGTCGCCTGGAAAATCTTTGCGAAATTTTGCAAACAGCCCTCGCCGGACGGCTGGTCAAGTTGACGACGCATGTCGGTGAAGTCACGATCGAGGCGCGCGCGGTCGATTTGCCGGGGGTTTGCCACCTGTTGCGCGATCACCGTGATTTGAAATTTGAACAACTGATTGACCTGTGCGGTGTCGATTACAGCACCTACGGGACAAGCCCCTGGGAGGGCAGGCGTTTCGCCGTGGTCTATCACCTGTTGTCGGTATCGCTCAATCAGCGCGTACGGCTCAAGGTATTTGCCGAAGATGACGAATTCCCGGTGCTGGCCACCGTAGTTGAGATCTGGTCTGCCGCCAACTGGTTCGAGCGCGAGGCATTCGACCTGTTCGGCTTGATGTTTGATGGTCACCCGGACCTGCGCCGCATCCTGACCGATTACGGTTTCATCGGCCACGCGTTCCGCAAGGACTTTCCGATGATAGGCAATGTCGAGATGCGTTACGATGCATCGCAGGGACGCGTGGTCTATCAGCCGGTCTCGATTGAAGAGCGCAACAACGTGCCTCGAATCATTCGCGATGAGGGCTTCCATCATGGCTGAAATACGCAATTACACGATGAACTTTGGGCCACAGCATCCGGCGGCTCATGGCGTGTTGCGTCTGGTGCTCGAACTGGACGGCGAAGTGATAGAGCGCGCCGATCCGCACATTGGTCTATTGCATCGCGGCACCGAAAAACTGGCGGAACATCGTACCTATCTGCAATCCGTGCCTTACATGGATCGCCTCGATTACGTGTCGATGATGGCCAACGAGCATGCCTATGTAATGGCGATTGAGAAACTGTTGGGTGTGCAGGTGCCTGAGCGGGCGCAATATATCCGCGTCATGTTCGACGAAATCACCCGCATCCTCAACCATCTGTTGTGGCTGGGCGCCCATGCGCTGGACGTGGGGGCGATGACGGTGTTCCTGTACGCCTTCCGTGAGCGCGAAGACTTGTTTGACGTCTATGAGGCAGTGTCAGGTGCCCGCATGCACGCCGCCTATTACCGTCCGGGTGGCGTCTATCGTGATCTGCCTGACCACATGCCTCAGTATCAGGAAAACGGGTTCCGTAGCCAAGATGATATCAAATACCGCAACCAGAACCGTCAGGGTTCGGTGCTGGATTTCATCGAAGACTTCACCAATCGCTTCCCCGGCTACGTCGATGAGTACGAAACCCTGCTTACCGATAATCGTATCTGGAAGCAGCGCACCGTTGGCATTGGCGTCGTGTCGCCTGAGCGCGCGCTGCAACTGGGGCTCACCGGTCCCATGCTGCGTGGTTCCGGCTTGGCCTGGGATCTGCGCAAGAAGCAGCCTTATGAAGTCTATGCCAATCTTGATTTTGACATCCCGGTCGGCGTTAACGGCGACTCCTACGATCGCTACTTGGTTCGCATCGAGGAATTCCGTCAGTCCAACCGTATCATCCGGCAATGCGTTGATTGGCTGCGCAAGAATCCGGGCCCTGTGATTAGTCAAGACACCAAGTTGTCGCCGCCATCGCGCGAGGGCATGAAGCAGGACATGGAGGCCTTGATCCACCACTTCAAGCTGTTTACCGAAGGTTTTCACGTGCCGGCTGGTGAGGCTTATGTCGGCATAGAGCACCCCAAGGGCGAGTTCGGCATCTATCTGGTGTCGGATGGTGCCAACAAGCCCTATCGCCTCAAGATCCGTGCCCCGGGCTTTGCCCATCTCGGGGCGCTGGACGAAATGACGCGTGGCCACATGATCGCCGACCTGGTCGCCGTCATCGGTACGCAAGACATCGTGTTTGGTGAAATTGATCGTTAAGAAAAAATTTATGCTCAGCCAAGAATCACTCGCCAAGATAGACCGGGAACTGAACAAGTATCCTGAAGATCATCGCCAGTCTGCGGTGATGTCCTCGCTCCGTATCGCACAGGACGAGTTGGGCTGGCTGTCGAAAGAGACTATCGCCTTTGTTGCCGATTACCTGCGCATTCCTGCCATCGCCGCACTGGAAGTAGCGACCTTCTACAACATGTATGATCTGGCACCCGTTGGGAAATACAAGATTACGGTCTGTACCAACATCTCCTGCATGCTGCGCGAATCCGATAGGATCGTCGAACACTTGGAGCATAGCCTTGGCATCCATATGGGTGAAACGACAGCGGACGGAAAAGTTACGTTGAAAGAGGGCGAGTGCATGGGCTGTTGCGGCGGCGCGCCCTTGTTCCACATCAATAACAAAGAGATGTGTGAGCACCTGACACCGGAAAAGGTTGACCAGATTCTTGAGGGGTTGAAGTAATGGCGAATGAAGTCTGCTTCCGCACCTTGCATTTGCCCGAGCCGGGATCGCTGGCGACTTATCGCAGCATCGGTGGCTACGAGACGCTCAGGCGTATTGTGACCGAGAAGGTGGCCGCCACTGAGATCATCAATCAGGTCAAGAATTCCGGGCTGCGTGGTCGTGGGGGAGCTGGTTTTCCAACAGGCCTGAAGTGGAGCTTCATGCCGCGCTATTTCGACGGCACCAAGTACCTGGTGTGCAACACCGATGAGGGCGAGCCCGGCACCTTCAAGGACCGCGACATTATTCGCTATAACCCGCACCAGTTGATCGAAGGCATGTGCATCGCTGCCTATACGCTGGGCGCACGCGTGGGCTACAACTATATCCACGGTGAAATCTGGGAAGACTACGTTTCTTTCGAAAAAGCGCTGGATGATGCGCGGGCGGCCGGTTTCCTAGGTGAAAACCTGTTCGGCACCAGTTTCTGTTTCGATCTCTATGCACATCACGGCTATGGCGCCTATATCTGCGGCGAAGAAACTGCACTGATCGAGTCGATCGAAGGCAAGAAAGGCCAGCCGCGCTTCAAGCCGCCTTTTCCGGCTAGTTTCGGCGTGTTCGGTAAGCCCACCAATGTCAACAACACCGAGTCTTATGCGTCGATTCCCTACATCATCGAACATGGTGGCCAGGCCTTTGCCGATCTGGGCGTGCATAATTCGGGCGGGACCAAGCTGTTCTCGGTATCCGGACATGTGGAACGCCCTGGCAATTTTGAAGTCAACATGGGCACCCCGTTCGCCGAACTGCTGGGTCTCGCGGGCGGCGTCTGGCGCGGCCGGCAACTGAAGGCGGTGATTCCAGGCGGCGCCTCGACCCCGGTGATGCCGGCAGCGGTCGTTATGGCCGCCAATATGGATTATGACAGCCTGTCCAAAGCCGGCTCCAGCCTGGGTGCCGGATCTGTGATCGTGATGGATGAATCGACCTGCATGGTGCAGACGCTCAAACGCCTATCCTACTTCTTCTTCGAGGAGTCCTGCGGGCAATGCACGCCTTGCCGCGAGGGCACCGGCTGGCTCTATCGCGTGGTCAAGCGCATCGTTGACGGCCAGGGGCGGATGGAGGACCTCGATTTGCTGACCGACGTCAGCCATAACATTTCCGGTCGCACCATCTGTGCGCTGGGCGATGCAGCGGCGACGCCGGTGCTGAGTTTCATCAAACATTTCCGGCCGGAGTTCGAATATTATATTCAACACGGTCGCAGCATGGTCACGGGTAAATAAGGTATGAAAAACGATACGCTTGCCATGATGGCGTTGCTTAAGACCGCGCAAATTCTCTTTTGCTCAACAGTAAACTCTTGTTTGCTCGTTCTTTCGCGCCTTGTCCTGCCAGCGCCCGGTCGTTCTTCATGGATGATGCAAGCATGCTGAAAATCGAAATTGATGGCAAAGAAGTAGAAGTCGAGCACGGCAGCACCATCATCGATGCGGCTGACAAGATCGGCATCGCCATTCCGCGTTTCTGCTATCACAAGAAGTTGTCGGTGGCGGCCAATTGCCGCATGTGCCTGGTACAAGTGGAAAAGTTCGCCAAGCCCTTGCCGGCCTGTGCTACCCCGGTGTCTGAAGGCATGAAGATTTTCACCCGCTCGAAATCCGCGATCGAAGCGCAGAAGAGTGTGATGGAATTCCTGCTGATCAACCATCCGCTCGATTGCCCGATCTGCGATCAGGGCGGCGAGTGTGAATTGCAGGACATCGCGGTCGGGTACGGTGGCGTGAAATCGCGTTACCTTGAAGCCAAGCGCGTGGTGGTGAACAAAAATATCGGGCCGCTCATTTCAACCGACATGACGCGCTGCATCCAGTGTACACGCTGCGTTCGTTACCTCAAGGAAATCGGCGGCATGATGGAGTTGGGCCTGGTTGGTCGTGGTGAGCATGCCGAGATCACAGCCTATGTCGACAAGAGCGTCGCATCCGAGTTGTCGGGCAATATCATTGACCTGTGTCCAGTCGGCGCGCTCACTTCCAAACCGTTCCGCTATTCTGCCCGCAGTTGGGAGTTGATCCATCGGCCCTCCATCGCAGCCCATGATGGCCTGGGTTCGCACATCGAAGTGCAGGTCAAGAACAACCGCGTGATGCGGGTGTTGCCGCGCGAGAAAGAGTCCATTAACGAATGCTGGATCTCCGACCGTGATCGTTTTTCCTATGAAGGCTTGAATAGCGTGGATCGCCTGACCACGCCCATGATCAAGCAGAATGGTGAATGGCGTGAGGCCGACTGGAAGTCCGCGCTTGAATATGTCGCCAATCGCCTGAAGGTCGTGGCAGAACAGGATGCCAATGACTTGGGCTTCCTGGTTTCGCTCAACAGCACCATGGAAGAGGGTTGGCTCACCAAGAAAGTTGCTCGTGGCCTCGGTTGTGGCAACGTCGATCACCGCCTGCGTCGCAGCGATTTTCGACTGGATGGAAATTTCCAGGGCACGCCCTGGATGGGCTGCAACATTCCGGATCTGCAGGCCATGGATCGGGTTCTGATCATAGGCAGTAATCTGCGCAACGAACATCCGTTGCTGACCACCCGTCTGCGCAATGCCGTGAAGATGAACGAAGCCGAACTGTCCCTGATCAATCCGCTCGATGATGATCCCTTGACACCGGTTGCGCACAAGGTCATCTGCAGCCCCAATGACATGGTCAACATATTGTTGCAGGTATTGAAGGCCGTATCCGGCTTGCAGCGCCTGTCATTGTGCCTGTGCCTGCCGTCGTCCCTGCTGAAAACGCTGGAGAGTGTTGAAGTCTCCGAGATGGCCACCAGGATCGCGATGAGTCTGGCCGGTCATGGCACCAGTTATGACCTGGTCAGCCCGAAGGTTGGCGTGTTTCTGGGCAACATTACCCAGTATCATCCGCGCTACGCCGAAATCTATACCCTGTCCGAGGCCATTGCGTCCCTTAATGGCGCGACCTTTGGTGTGCTGTCGGAATCCAATAATCGGGTAGGCTTGAATCTGGCACGTGCCTTGCCGCAGCGTGGGGCCTTGAATGCCCGTACCATGCTGGAACAGCCGCGCCGCGCTTATGTGTTGGTTAACGTGGAGCCTGAACTCGATTGCCATAGTGCGCAAATGGCGTCCAAGGCGCTTGCTGCAGCCGATTTCGTCGTCGCGCTCACCACCCACAAGTCGCATGCCTTGCGCGACGCCGACGTGATGCTGCCGATTGCACCGTTTACCGAGACCTCGGGATCCTACACCAGCATGGAAGGCCGGGTGCAGAGTTTCGCCGCCGCTGTCAAGCCGCTGGGCGAGGCGCGGCCAGGCTGGAAAGTATTGCGCGTGCTGGGCAATCTGCTGGGGCTGGAAGGTTTCGATTTTGACAGTAGCGAGCAGGTCAAGAATGAAATATTCGATGGCGTGAAGCCCTCGAGAGTGGTGTGGAACCGCCTCAACAACAACCTCAGTCATCTGCTCGAAATCACATCACAGGACAAGAGCGGCGTGCTACAGCGCATCGGTGAATTTCCCCTGTACCAGACCGATGCCATCGTGCGGCGTGCACCCTCTTTGCAGAAGGCAGGAAAGAATGACATCGCATTTGCCGCCATGAACAGCGCAATGCTTGAAAATCTAGGATTGGAAGCCGGAAAAACGGTTCGCGTTTCGCAGTCCGGCGGCAGTTGTACGTTGCCATTGCGTTGTGACGAGCGGGTGCCGGACGCCTGTGTCAGGGTGCCGGTGTGTAGTGATACCGTGGCTCTGGGTGATTTGTTTGGTGATATTACGGTGGAGGCCATCCTGTAATGGAAGCCCAGGTATTGCATTTGTTCCAGGTCTTATGGGGCCCTTGGTGGGATCCGATCTGGCGCGTCTTCGCGCCGTTCTGGCCGCTGGTCTGGAATCTGGTCAAGATCGTCTGTATTGTGGCGCCGGTGATGCTTAGCCTTGCCTACCTGACGTTGGCCGAGCGCAAGGTGATCGGCTACATGCAGGTGCGCATCGGCCCCAATCGCGTGGGCTATTACGGTTTGCTGCAGCCGATTGCTGACGGCGTGAAGCTGTTGTTCAAAGAAATCATCCTGCCGACGGCGGCCAACAAGTTCCTGTTTCTGCTGGCGCCGGTACTGGTTCTCGCGCCCGCGCTCGCGGCTTGGGCGGTGATGCCGTTTGATCTCGACCTGATATTGGCCGATGTTGATGCCGGCTTGCTATACATTCTGGCCATGACGTCGATTGGCGTCTATGGCGTGATCATCGCCGGTTGGGCATCGAATTCCAAGTATGCGTTTCTGGGGTCGCTGCGCAGTGCGGCGCAGATCGTGTCCTATGAGATCGCCATGGTTTTCGCCCTGGTCGGCGTATTGATGTGCGCCAATAGCCTCAACCTTGGCAAGATCGTGCTGGCGCAGCATGGCGGTCTCCTCAACTGGTACTGGCTGCCGCTGTTCCCGCTGTTTGTCGTATATTTCATCAGTGCGGTGGCCGAAACCAACCGTTCACCGTTTGACGTGGCGGAAGGCGAGTCTGAAATTGTCGCCGGCTTCCATGTGGAATATTCCGGCATGGCCTTCGCCGTGTTCTTCCTCGCCGAATACTCCAACATGATTCTGGTATCGACCTTGGCCGCCGTCATGTTCTTGGGCGGCTGGTTGTCGCCAGTGACCTGGTTGCCGGATGGATTTCCGTGGCTGTTCATGAAAGTGGCTGGCCTGTTGTTCCTGATGCTGTGGTTCCGCGCCACTTTTCCCCGTTACCGTTATGACCAGATCATGCGTCTGGGCTGGAAAGTGTTCATCCCGGTGACGCTGGTGTGGATTGTGCTGATCGGTGGCCTGATGCAGACGCCGTTGGCCTATTTGCTACATGCAGGAGTGCCGGCATGATCACCAAGCTCAAGGAACTGTTCAAGAGTCTGCTCCTGATTGAATTACTGCAGGGTCTGCAGGTGACAGGGCGCTACCTGTTTGCGCGCAAGATCACAGTGCAGTACCCGGATGAATTGACGCCGATATCGAATCGCTTCCGTGGACTGCACGCACTGCGCCGCTATCCCAATGGTGAGGAGCGCTGCATCGCCTGCAAGCTGTGCGAGGCGGTATGCCCGGCGATGGCAATCACCATCGAGTCCGATCAGCGTGACGACGGCACTCGTCGCACCACGCGTTACGACATTGATCTCACCAAGTGCATCTTCTGCGGATTTTGTGAAGAATCCTGCCCGGTCGACTCCATCGTCGAGACGCGTGTATTCGATTACCATGGCGACAAAAAGAGCGACTTGCTATACACCAAGACCATGCTACTGGCGGTAGGTGACAAGCATGAAGCACAAATTGCGGCAGATCGTGCCGTGGACGCGAAATTTCGTTAAAGAATTTTATGCTGATCTTTTCTGACTACGTTTTTTATACCCTGGCTGCGATCCTGCTGTTTGCTGGCTTGCGCGTCATTACGGCGCGGAATCCGGTGCATGCAGCGCTCTACCTGGTGCTGGCATTCTTTACCGGCGCTGGCATCTGGCTGCTGCTAGAGGCCGAGTTTCTGGCGCTGGCGCTGATCATGGTGTACGTGGGCGCGGTGATGGTGCTTTTCCTGTTCGTGGTGATGATGCTGGACATTAATCTCGACAAGTTGCGTGAAGGCTTCTGGGATTACGCCCCGCTGGCGGGCCTCGTTGGCGCCTTGATGGCCGTCGAGATGACAGGAATTGTTGGCGTCAAGCACTTCGGTCTGTCTCACGTCAATACGCCGGCATTGCATGCGGCGGATTACAGTAATACGGCGGAGCTCGGGCGTTTGCTCTACACCGATTATGTGCTGCCGTTTGAACTGGCTGCTGTGGTGCTGCTGGTGGCCATCATCGCCGCCATTGCGCTCGCCCTGCGTCGCCGCAAGGACAACAAATATATCGATCCTGCCGCACAGGTCAGGGTCAAGCGCGCGGACCGCATTCGCATGGTGAGCATGCCGGCGGATGTAGAACTGCCTGATATGCCTGAAGGGGAGCCAACATGAGCGTCAGCCTTTCGCATTATCTGATCCTGGGGTCCCTGCTGTTTGCTATCAGTATCATCGGCATATTCCTGAATCGCAAAAACGTCATCATCTTGCTGATGGCGATCGAACTCATGCTGCTGGGGGTGAACATCAATTTCATCGCGTTTTCGCATTACCTGCACGACCCCGCAGGCCAGGTCTTCGTATTTTTCATCCTGACCGTGGCCGCCGCCGAGTCCGCTATCGGCCTTGCCATCCTGGTGGTGTTGTTCCGCAATCTGCGCTCCATCAATGTCGATGACATGCAGAGCCTCAAGGGCTGACCGCTGAAAGCTGACTGCTGATAATGACCTTCATGCAAAAAATTTACCTGCTCATCCCGCTGCTGCCCTTGCTGGCGGCGATCATCATCGGACTGTTCGGCCGTGTCCTGCCGCGCTTTGCCGCGCATCTGTTCACCATCACAGGCGTCGGTGCCTCGTTCATCCTGTCGCTCTTGGTGCTGCAGGATGTGATGGCGGGACATGAATATAACGGTGCGGTCTATACCTGGCTCACCAGCGGCCACACCTCTTTCGAAGTCGGATTTCTGATCGACTCCCTGAGCGCCATGATGATGGTGGTCGTGACTTTTGTGTCCTTGATGGTGCATATCTATACCATCGGCTACATGGCGGAGGATCCAGGTTACAGCCGCTTCTTCAGCTATATTTCCTTGTTTACCTTCTCCATGCTGATGCTGGTGATGAGTAACAATTTCATGCAGCTGTTCTTCGGCTGGGAAGCGGTGGGCCTTGTTTCCTACCTCTTGATCGGCTTTTGGTACACGCGTCCGACTGCAATTTACGCCAACCTGAAGGCTTTCCTCGTCAATCGGGTTGGTGACTTTGGATTCCTGCTGGGCATTGCCATGGTGCTGTTCTTCCTCGGCAGCCTGGATTACCAAGCGGTGTTTGCCGTTGCGCCGCAGTTCGCAGATGCCAGTGTTGAAATCATTCCCGGTTGGCATTGGTCACTCATGACGGTCATCTGCTTGTTGCTGTTTGTCGGTGCCATGGGCAAGTCGGCGCAGGTGCCGTTGCACGTTTGGTTGCCGGACTCGATGGAAGGCCCAACTCCGATCTCTGCCCTGATCCATGCCGCGACCATGGTCACCGCCGGTATCTTCATGGTGGCACGCATGTCACCATTGTTTGAGATGTCGACTACGGCCTTGTCTGTGGTGATGGTGATCGGTGCCACCACTGCCCTGTTCATGGGATTCCTCGGCATCATCCAGAACGACATCAAGCGCGTGGTGGCCTATTCCACCCTGTCGCAACTGGGTTACATGACGGTGGCGCTGGGCGCCTCCGCCTATTCCGTCGCCATTTTCCACCTGATGACTCATGCCTTCTTCAAGGCTCTGTTGTTCCTTGGTGCCGGTTCCGTGATCATGGGTATGCACCACGATCAGGACATCCGCAACATGGGAAATTTAAAGAAATACATGCCGATCACCTGGATCACGTCCCTCATCGGGTCCCTGGCCCTCATCGGTACGCCATTCCTGTCCGGCTTCTATTCCAAGGATTCCATCATCGAAGCGGTCAGCTTTTCCCATATTCCGGGCAGCGGTTATGCCTACTTCGCTGTGCTGACCGGCGTGTTCGTCACCGCCTATTATTCCTTCCGCATGTATTTCAAGGTGTTCCATGGCAAGGAACAATGGAGGGAAGTGAAATCCGGGCATCATGACGCCGACGGCCATCACCACGGGCTAGGCCCCCACGATGAGCCGCACGAATCTTCCTGGGTCGTGACCCTGCCGCTGATCGCACTCGCGATTCCTTCGCTCTTGATCGGCTACTTCACCATCACCCCGATGCTGTTCGGCGAATTCTTCCATGGCGCAATCGTTGTCAACTTCGTCCTGCACCCGGCCATGCATGAACTGGCCAAGGACTTCGAGGGCGCGACCGCGATGGCGCTTCATTCCTTTGTCTCCATGCCGTTCCTGCTGGCGGCATCCGGTGTCGCCCTGTCGTGGTACTTCACTCTCAAGCGCCCCGAAATACCGGCCATGTTGCAACAGCGCTTCAATGGTATCTATCGTATTCTTGAAAACAAGTATGGTTTCGATGCCTTCAATGACAAGTTTTTTGCCGGTGGCGCTCGCTTGATCGGCGGCAAGCTGTGGCAGATCGGCGACGTGCAGATCATCGACGGTTTCTTCGTCAATGGCACGGCGAACCTGATCGGACGCATCTCGCTCGTGATCCGGCAGTTGCAGACCGGCCTGATCTACCACTATGCCTTCGCCATGATCATCGGCGTGTTTTTGTTGCTGACCTTCTTCATGAAGACTTGAGAATGGGCATGCTGTCAAAACAACATTTAATCGCCGTAGCGCAGGCGGCCTCGCCTGCATGCGGTCGTGAGACCGCTGTCCAAAAAATGCAGGCGAGGCCGCCTGCGCTACGGAGGAAGTACCCTTCTTGGGGTGCGCTACTTGAATGCAACAAATGCTAGATACCAATATTCTTAGCCTTTCCATCTGGGTTCCCATTCTGGCGGGCATTCTGGTCCTGTTTACCGGCGATGACAGGAATGCTCACATTGCCCGGCCATTGGCCCTGATCGGTAGCCTGTCGAGCTTCCTGGTGACGTTGCCGCTCTACTTCCGTTTCGACAAAAACGAGGGTGACTTCCAGTTCCAGGAAGGCTATAACTGGATTCCTAGTTTCAATATTCACTATCATCTCGGCGTTGATGGCATCGCCGTGCCCCTGATCCTGTTGACCAGCTTCATCACGGTGATCGTGGTGCTGGCAGGCTGGGAAGTGATCCAAAAACGGGTCGCCCAATACATGGCGGCTTTCCTCATCATGTCGGGCCTCATGATAGGCGTGTTCTCGGCGCTGGACGCGGTGCTGTTCTACGTGTTCTGGGAAGCCATGCTGATCCCGATGTTCCTTGTGATCGGCGTGTGGGGTGGGCCGAACCGAGTCTACGCCACCATCAAGTTCTTCCTGTACACCCTGCTCGGCTCGCTCCTGATGCTGGTGGCCTTTATTTACCTGTTCCATCACACCCACAGTTTCGAGTTGATCGATTACTACACTCTGCAGATCCCACTGTCGGTGCAGATCTTCATCTTCATCGCCTTTTTCATGGCGTTTGCCGTCAAGATCCCGATGTGGCCGGTGCATACCTGGCTGCCGGACGCCCACGTAGAAGCGCCAACGGGGGGCTCGGTAGTGCTGGCGGCGATCATGCTGAAACTCGGCGCTTACGGTTTCCTGCGCTATGCCATGCCAATCGCGCCGGATGCCGCGCATTACCTGTCGGGATTCATGATTACACTGTCCCTGATCGCCATTGTCTACATCGCCTTTGTCGCCCTGGTGCAGCAGGACATGAAGAAACTGATCGCCTATTCCTCCATTTCGCACATGGGCTTTGTCACCCTTGGGCTGTTCATCTTCAATGAACTCGGCATGGAAGGCGGCATCGTGCAGATGATCTCGCACGGCTTTATCGCCGGAGCAATGTTCCTGTGCGTGGGTGTGCTGTATGACCGCATGCATTCGCGCCAGATTGCTGACTACGGAGGCGTCGCCAATACCATGCCGACTTTCGCTGCCTTCGCCGTGCTGTTTGCCATGGCCAATACCGGCCTGCCTGGTACCTCCGGCTTCGTCGGCGAGTTCCTGGTGATCCTGGGTGCCATGCAGGAGAATTTCTGGTTTGCCTTCTTCGCCGCAACCACGCTGATTTTTGGCGCGGCGTACACCTTGTGGATGGTCAAGCGCGTGTTCTATGGTGAAGTCGCCAATGCCCATGTGGCTGCATTGCAGGACCTCAATCGGCGCGAGGTACTGATTTTGGGCCTGCTGGCACTGATGGTGCTGGGTTTCGGCCTCTATCCGGCACCGCTGACAGAAATGACGCACGCCACCGTTACCCATTTGCTGTCGCATCTGGCGCAACCAAAGCTGCCTGGAACCATTTAATATGCCGAATCCGATTATTTATGACTTGATGGCGGCACGCCCCGAACTCCTCGTTCTGTGCATGGCCATGGCGATCCTGATCCTGGATTTGTTTCTGGGATACGCCAATCGTTATGTTTCCTATGTGCTAGCGCAGGTTACCCTGATCGGCGCGGCTATCCTCACGGTCGCCCACCATACGCCCGGTGTCAGTTTCGCCTTCAATGGCATGTTTGTGCATGATCCGCTGGCGGACGTGCTGAAGCTCATGATCCTGCTTTCGTCCAGTGTGGTCCTGGTTTACAGTCGGGCGTATCTTGAGCGATCCGGCATGTACCGGGGCGAATTCTTTGCGCTGACGCTGTTCGCGGTGCTGGGCATGATGATCATGGTTTCGGGAAGTCATTTTCTGACCCTGTACATGGGCCTGGAATTGCTATCCTTGTGCCTCTACACGCTGGTGGCGCTGGATCGCGACAATGCGCGGGCGACCGAGGCAGCGATGAAGTATTTCGTCCTTGGTGCCCTGGCCTCCGGCATGCTGCTATACGGCATGTCGATGATCTATGGCGCCACGGGTTCGCTAGAACTGGCTGAAATAAGACGCGCGTTGCTGTCCGGGTCGCCTGATCATGCCGTGCTCATTCTCGGCCTCGTCTTTGTGGTGGCAGGCGTTGCCTTCAAACTGGGCGCGGTACCGTTCCAGATGTGGGTGCCAGATGTTTATCACGGCTCTCCTACCGCCGTGACCCTGTTGATCGGCTCGGTGCCGAAATTCGCCGCCTTCGCCTTCGTCATCCGTCTCCTGGTGCAGGGCTTGGAACCGCTAGCCATCGACTGGCAGGGCATGCTGATTATCATGGCGGTGCTGTCAATCGTGATCGGCAACATCACCGCCATTGCTCAGACCAATCTCAAGCGCATGCTGGCCTATTCCACCATCTCGCATGTCGGCTTTCTGCTGTTTGGTATCTTCGCCGTCAGCATCAATGGCTACACCTCCTCGATGTTCTACATCGCGGCCTATGTGCTGACTACGCTGGGCGCCTTCGGCATGATCCTGCTGCTGTCACGTCAAGGAGTCGAGATCGAACAGTTGGATCAGCTCAAAGGACTGAATCAGCGCAGCCCCTGGTATGCCTTCATCATGCTGCTGTTGATGTTCTCCATGGCCGGCGTACCACCGACACTAGGTTTCTATGCCAAGTTTGCCGTGTTGCAGGCAGCGCTGCAGGCAGGGTTCGTTGGTCTTGTCATCTTTGCCGTACTGATGGCCGTGATCGGCGCCTTCTATTACCTGCGCATCATTAAACTGATGTATTTCGACGAGCCCGCAGACATCACCCCGATCAAGCCGACATCGGACGTGGCCTGGGTCATGGGCATTAACGGCATGCTCGTGCTCTTGATCGGCCTGATGCCAGAATGGCTTATGGAGTTGTGCGCCTACGCCATCGCCCAGAGCGTGGAATAAGCCTGAAGAACGGTGGCGGCGCGCCTGCAGGATCGCGCGAGCATCCAGATGACGGCGTGCAGGCGAGACCGCCTGTGATAAGCATTACCTTGGTCGGTTAAGGCCTTAGTTGCTGCTTATCACCAATGACTTGCTGCGATATTTTGCAGCTTAGTCAGATGGCTAGTTGGTTTATCAGACGTTTTATCAAGTTCACTTGGTGTGCGCTACGATAAAGTGTAGATCGCTGTGAATGCGCGCACAGATCTTTTCAGGTTAGACATGACCGACCCGCTCACCGAAACCGAAATCGCTTCGACCACTGTTTTTCATGGTCATCTTTTGCACGTCAAGCGTGACCAGGTCTTGCTGCCCAATGGTGCTGAGGCCGGGCGAGAATATATTGTGCATCCTGGTGCGGTGTTGGTGGTGCCAGTGCTTGATGATGGTCGCCTGATCTTCGAGCGCCAGTACCGCTATCCCCTGCGCCGCGCCTTCCTGGAACTTCCCGCCGGCAAGATCGATTCCGATGAAGATCCACTGACGACCGGAAAACGCGAACTGCTGGAAGAGACCGGTTACAGCGCGCTAAATTGGCACTATCTCACGACGCTGCATCCCTGTATTGGCTATTCCAACGAGCGCATCCTCATTTATCTGGCAACTGGTCTGCAGGAGGGCCAGCACAACCGCGATCATGATGAGATGCTGGAAGTGCTTTCCCTATCGCTGCAGGAGGCACTCTTGAAGATGCGACAAGGTGAAATCACCGATGGCAAGACCATGGTCGCCCTGTTCTGGGCTGAAAAATTCCTAGCAGGTGACTGGCGTTAAGAGCAGGTACAAGACTCAAGATAAAAGCAGGTCACAAGGTGCAAGTAAAATCGGGATCCTGGTTTTACTGTGGGTATTTCTTTCTTGTGAGTTTATATCAGATCATTATTGATCTATAACGGCCGCATGAAGCCAATCCATAAGCACCCATTTAGGAACTTCGTTAAGAAGGCTCAAAAGCCCTTACAGTTGGTTATTGAAGACGAAACTGAATATGTGCGCGCGCGTCCATACGACGGACAGGCCAAGGTTGGCGATTTGCTCGGGTTCTATGTCTGGAAGTTCAAGTTCAACAAACAAGAATACCTCATCGCTTACCGTCCCCCGCCAAAAGAAGTGGCTGAGACCGCCATAGATTTTGAAGTCGAATTTCTAGTGATCGATTTCTACAAAGTAGGGTCACATGAAAAACTTTACGAAGAACTGAAGCGTTACATTAAAGAGGAGCTATTATGAGTGGTGGAATTTCTACAGCCGAAGATCTATTTGAAGCCGTGAAGGAAATGCCTTCATTGGAAAGGGTACGATTCTTTACGTTGCTTGGCGAAATCGCCTTCAATAAAGAGACTTTTCTCATGCTGAGGTGTTTGGGGACATTTTGAATGCGGAATTTAGTGTTGATGAATCGGCAGAATATCTTGAGGTTTCAGTATCAACATTCCGTCGTTACGTTCTAGGGAAAAAGATTACTCCGGCACGCATTGTTGGCCGTAACCAGTTTTTCTTCGCAGTAGGGTTGAAGTCTTTCAAAAAATCTTTGCGGGATGTAAAGTGCCATTAATCTAGTACCTCGTTTGAACTTGCGAACTAATAGAACCGCCAAGACGCCAAGAGTGCAAAGAAAAACCATGTATTACATCAGTTTAAAGTTGCCGATCAAGTATTCAATAAGCATGCATATCTTCTCTCTTTGCCCGCCAATAGGCGTAAAATTAAAAAGGGTATGGTGCTGATGGAAAATCAGCGATTCTTTTGAAATCGCCAATCAAAATAGCTTATGAAAAAAATACTATTTTTCGGACTATCTGCTTTGTTGTTTTTTCTCAGTACTTCATTGCGCGCCGAAAATTTTGCTATTGGTTTTGCTCATGTCGATTTGAACAATCCCTATTACCTTGCCATGGAAAAAATGGCCTACACCCAAGCGGCGGCAAGGGGTGTGGAGATAACTGTGCTCAATGCGGCTAATAACCAAGTCAGCCAGAACAAACAAATAGACGCACTGCTCGACAAAGGGATCAAGGGACTAATAGTCAATTCCGTGAACGAATATGGCTCGATGGCTGCAATCAAAAAAGCCAAGAGTCGGGGCATTCCGGTGGTCGCCATTGATCGCCCGCTTTATGGTGATTATCTCGCCTACGTCGGCATAGACCAGTGGCGTGCGGGTGAATTACAGGGTGAATTTATCGTTAAGCATCTTCTGCCCAAGGGCGGTAATATTGTCATGCTGCTGGGCATACCCGGAGAGCCTGCCACCATCGGACGCGAGAACGGCATGTTGAATATCGTTCAGCATCCGAAATTCGCTGGAAAATTCAACATCCTGGGTAGCTACCGCGCCGACTACAGCATGGAGTTGGGCTATCAGAAAATGAAGGAGGCCATCACTGCCTTCGGCAGCAAAATTGATCTTGTCTATGGCCTTAATGATGCAATGGCACTGGGCGCGCTCAAAGCGTTGCGCGAGGCTGGTCTACTTAAGGTGATGATCGTCGGCATTGACGGGCAGAAAGACGCCTATGACGAGATTGCCAAAGGGGGTCAATACAAGGCAACCGTCATCAACAATCCCGCTGAGATCACCTCCAGGGCAGTTAACTTGCTGGTGGATCATATCAAAAGTGGCAAGCCACCCGCCAGCAATTCGGTAATCACCGGCACGGTGCTGGTAACCCAAGAAAATGTGGGTCAATATCAAAAATCGGACGCGCTGTTCTAAAATATGGGGTTAAGAGCTAACCAATAATGAAGTTTTCTCTCAAAGCCAAGGTCATTATTACGATATGTAGCATCGTGGCGTCTGTCATGGCGATCAATGCGACTATTCACGTTCGCGCTTTCCAGAACGAATTTTTCAGTGCACAAACCCAGCGTTCCAAAGCGTTGGCACAAGGGATGATTGAAGATGTCAGGCGCTTGGCGGCAACGATGTCTGTTCAGGACATGGCCGGTCTGCTTGGACGCCACTGTTACGAGTTGCATAAACTTAATGCTGACGAGGGTATCGCCGATGTTGCGGTCATTACGCCTACAGGCATCCTTGTTGCCCATAGCGATTTTGCCGAACCCTTGGGGCAAACAATCAGCAGCAGACCGATTCTGGCAGCTCTCTCAACGCATGAGGTCGTCACTATCAAGGATGGTGCGATTTTCCATACCCTGATTCCCATTGGCGTGCAGGAAAAAAAGATCAGTGCCGTCATTGATGTTGGTTGGAAAAAAGCCAGTTATGACATCGCGGTGCATGACATTCTTACCTTTTCGATCTTGATGTTCGTGCTGTCCGCGTTGGTTGTTTCCTTGATCATATCGCTATTGCTGAATAAGGTATTCGGTCAATTGGAACAGATGATGAACGAGTTGGGCGAAAGCAAAACCTTTACGCAAGCGATTCTGGATAACGAAAAGTATCGCAATTACAGCTTGGAACTGATTGCGAGTGATCATCCCTTAACTTTTGTCCTGGAAAATATTGTGCTGGGGATTGAACAACTGAATCCGCAAATGTTGTGCAGTATTTTGCTGCTGGATAAATCAGGCGAGCATCTGATGACGGGTGCAGCACCCAGCTTGCCTCCTGCCTACAATCAAGCCATCAACGGCATCAAAATCGGGCTGGGTGTCGGTTCCTGCGGAACGGCGGCATTTACCAATCAGCGCGTCTTGGTTGATGATATTTCCACGCATCCTTACTGGGCCCCTTACAAGGAGCTCGCTGCTCAATTCGGCCTGGGTTCTTGTTGGTCGCAGCCGATCAATTCGGCGAATGGCCAGGTGCTGGGTACATTCGCTATTTATCATCACCAAGCGCACGCTCCTTCGGGTGAAGATATTTTGCTGATTGAGAAAACCGCTCGTCTGGCCAGCATTGCGCTTGAAAAGGATATTTCGGCTAGAGCGATTCGTGACAGCGAAGCGATGTACCGTTTGCTGACCGAAGGCGTGGAGGAGTTGATTTGGCAACATGATGCTGAAAGCCGCTTTTCCTATCTCAGCCCCGTATGTAAGCAGTTGCTGGGCTATAAACCGGAGGAGTTAATTGGGCATCATTTTTTTGAAACGCTGACTGAAGAAGGCATTGAATATACCAAGTGGGCAATGGCAAGCAGTTTAAGCACTTTGAGCATGCCGCACCGCCGCAAAGACGGCAGCGTAGTGTGGTTGGATGTGACAGTGAATCGAGAGTTTGATAAAACCGGTCAGTTGACTGGATTGCACGGTATTGCGCGAGACGCAACTGAGCGCAGAAAATTTGAAGCCAGAATTAAAGAAAGTGAGCAGCGTTACCGACTGTTGGTGGAGTCGTCCTATGAGGGGATTGGAGTGGCGCAGGATGCCATGCTTAAGTTTGTCAATCCAGCCCTGCAGCGTTTGTCTGGGTATAGCGAACAGGAAGTTCTTGAACTGCCGTTTTATAATTTTATCCATCCTGATGACCAGGAATTGGTGAAATCAAATTACCAGAAACGCATCAAGGGAGAAGCTGCGGAGCAAAGATATCAATTTCGCTTTTTAAAAAAAGATGGCACCATCGTTTGGATCGAAATGAGTGGCGTTAAAATAGATTGGGAAGGTCGTCCGGCGACCTTGAATTTTATCTCCGACATCAGCGAACGTAAGCAGATGCAAGATCAAGTGCAAAAGCTGGCATTTTTTGATCCGCTGACGAATCTACCGAATCGTCGCTTGCTTGAGGACCGTATCACTCAAGCAATGGTAGCCAGTGATCGCAGCAATTTATATTGCGCACTGATGTTCCTTGATCTAGATAACTTCAAACCAATCAATGATACTTACGGCCATGATGTTGGCGATTCGTTGCTGATTGAAGCTGCCAACCGGTTGAAGGCTTGCATTCGTCAGGTGGATACGGTGGCCCGCTTTGGCGGGGATGAATTTGTGGTGATGTTGTGTGAATTGGAACCCGATAAAATTGCCGCTACTGGCCAAGCTCTAAAAATCGCAAAAAAATATTATCGATTTTATCTGCTCCCTACTTGTTAAACGTCAACTCCGGCCGCAAAGCAAAAGAAATGGTTGAGCATCATTGCACCGCAAGTATCGGATTGACGTTATTCGTCAACCAGCAAGGCAGCAGAGAAGAAATTCTCAAGCGTGCTGACGATGCAATGTATCAAGCCAAAACAGCGGGGGGCAATTCAATTCAACGGTTTGAAGAGCAAACTTGATCGGCTTATCTGCCTCAATTGCGGGCGGCCGAGTCAGCTTTCTTGCCGTCAAAAACCAAGGTTGACTAGCGCTTGCCCGGATAATACATCTGGTAAAACCAAGCATAGGCCGATTCTATCTGGGCCTGGATGCGCGGCGGGATGTCATGCATTTTCGGTTTTGAGATGCGCTCCGATTGCTGGTGCGTATATTTCATATGGTAATGACTGTCGCTTTCCCTTATGCCGATGGCAAGCTTTGCCGGATTGATCTCGAATGGTGAGAGACCAAGCCAGGCATAAAGGTGCGACATGCAGGCTGCAGGTTTTTCGACCAGGTCTTCAAAGCGTACGAAAAACAGGCGATCCTGTACCACTTTCGGCAAATCGGGCACCGCGTGCAGGGAGATTAGCGGTGCGCCGATGGCCTTGTCCTTGGCGAACAGCATATCAGCTCGACCGAAACGGTCGAAGTCTGCCAGATGGTCGATGAAGTCCACCAGAATGGTGCGCTGGTGCTGCGCCTCGATGGATCCGTAGATCTGCCCAAGCTCCCTCAAGCAGACGATCAGCTTTGCCTGCGGCTCGATATGTAGCAGCAGTTCTATGGCATGCAGCCAGGCGCGGTTCTTGTCCACCACAGTTTTCTTGCTACAGTCCTGATTCCAGCCGCGCAGGAAACCTTGCATGGCGCTTGTCAGGTGCGCGTAGCTGCTGTCGAATGCGTTGTCGAGTTGAGACAGAAAGAACTGGTCGTCGCTGATCATGCGCCGGATGCCGAGCAGGGTGTTGCATAGGGGCGAGCTGTGTCCTTCGCACTGGATTTCCGGATGTTGTGCCAGCAACTGGCAGAGCAAGGTTGACCCTGCTCGCGGCAGTCCCGTTACACCGACAAATTTTGGTGGCATTCCACATCCCGATCAAATAACAGAAGACGACATCATGACAAACTTGTCGTGCAATTGCATCAATCTTTAACGGCTCGTGGCAATGAACGTATGGTTCAAGGGATAATGGCGCTTACGGATGCGCTTCGCAAGCATATTTCAGGATTACTGTGACACAGGAGATCATGATGGAAACAATAAAACTGCCTATTCCGCCTTTCACGGCAGAAACCGCTGTTGAAAAAATTCGTCTGGCGGAAGACGCCTGGAATTCACGCGATCCCGAGCGTGTTGCTCTTGTTTATACCGAGGATACGTTGTGGCGCAATCGGGCCGAATTTCCGGTTGGCCGTGAGCAAGTGCGGGAGTTTCTGCGGCGTAAGTGGGAGAAGGAACTCGATTATCGCTTGATCAAGGAGTTATGGGCCTTTACCGGCAATCGTATTGCGGTTCGTTTCGCTTATGAATGGCATGATGCTTCAGGGCAGTGGTTCAGGTCCTATGGCAACGAAAATTGGGAATTCAATGCTAAAGGTTTCATGATGCGGCGATTCGCCAGTATCAATGACCTGGCCATCGGGGGGAACGATAGGAAATATTTCTGGCCGCTCGGGCGGCGGCCCGATGATCATCCCGGACTGTCTGAGCTTGAGCTCTGATGGATCAATGCCGGCCGTTCAATGCCGATTGCGGATCAGACGCATTCGGTCAGGCTGGCCCTGCTTGGTTGCCAACCGGGGTTCAGCGACTTCATCTTGGTTTCCCATTCGATGTCACAGTCATCCTGGTGATTCTGCAATGTGCCTGCCTCTGCATGGGCGTTGCAACGATGATGATGTGAATCATTTTTGTTTGGCTGCGGGTGTGATGTTGATTTATTCAGCATGGTATCTCTCCAGACTTTGAGTGGAATGGCTTGTTTACGTCAATAACGTTAAAGTTGAGAAGTAACGTTAGATCAAGGGTCAGAAAAGTGGATTGCGGGGGTGCTGTGATGGTGGGACAAGGCAGAGCTGGGGCTCTGCCTTGTCCCCGAGCCAGGTACTGGTTTACTTGGCTTCCGCAGGTGCGGCTGCAGCCTTCTTGTGTGAAGCCTTCTTGTGAGCCTTCTTGTGAGCCTTCTTGGCTGGAGCAGCAGCAGGTGCAGCAGCTTCGGCAGCAGCAGGTGCGGCAGGTGCAGCAGCATCGGCAGCAAATGCGGAGCTCATGGAAACGGCAAACAAGCCAGCAATCAGGGCAGCAATCAGTTTGTTCATGGTATTACCTTTCAGTTTAAGATGTAATTTAGGTTCCGGGAAAAGACTTCACGGTCCACCGTGATTAGCAAATTACGCTGCCAAGCTTTCTTGAACCTTACGAAATTGAAATTTTAATCTCCATGTTATTTACCATTGACGGCGCGGCATCGTGCAAGGTCGCAAGTGGTAGGGAAGTTGTGACGATATTCCGTGACGCCGCCGGTATCGAATGGATTACGCTTTGTGCATTTCTCCCCCTTGCCATTGTCGTAGTAGGAGAGAACGTCAATGCAACGCCGTGAATGCGCCATCAGGCCATAGTGGTGGCCCATTTCATGGGAGATCACCATTTGCAGGGTTATTCTTGTATCGTAGCTTGGGTTCACTGTGTTCAAGTTATCGAACGCGTTCGCGCTTAGAGACAGCGTGTGTTTGCCAAGATTGGACAAACCAAAGTTGCCGCGACTTTCAGCTTCATTCCATTGCACCTGAATCACATTGGACCGGCGGCTGGCCTCCGGACGGGGAATCAGCCTGCCCGTGATGCCGCATCCTGACCAGGCCAGAGCCGCCTTCGCCACCATGTCGGAGACTAAAGACTCCGGAAATCGAACGGGTGCGTTAAGCGGGTCGTAGGTGAACAGGAGTTCCTCGCTGGCAACGGGGTGATCGATGCCGTCAGCCCAGGTGACAATCTCGCCACTGCGGCAGTCGTTAATTTCCTGCGCGCGCAAGGATTCCGCAGCCATGGTTACGGGTGAACAGCTGGTAAGCATGACAATGATGGTCCGCGCCAGATAGCAGTGAGGCAGGCAGAGGGTTCGATACACGATGGCATAAAACCGGGTCGTTCTGGCAAAATGACGGTTCATGGTTTCAGTCTAAACCATAGTTGACTGCGATGACGACCGAGTCAGTTCGTCCCTAAATTTTTTAACACCGTAATTTTTAATGTTGCTCGTAAAATGGTTGACGCAAGCTATCGGAATGTGTTTGAAGTGATGCCAAAATACGCTCCTTATGCACATCTTCTCAAGCATCACATTAACAAAAGTGAAAAAACCCTGAACAATCAATGTTATTATTTAACTTATTGATTAATATGAAATTTATAAAAAGTTCAATTTTTAAGCGATTGTAAAAAAGCGTTATGCCAGATTGAGTTACAGTTTCAAGTCAGCTTTATTCACAGATTTATCCACAGATATTGTGGATTGCATTTTAAGGATATTTGCATCTTGTTAATAGACGGAATAAGTTACCGCACCATTTGGTTCTCCAGTGGCGGCAATGTGGTCGAAATCATAGATCAGACGCGATTGCCGCATGTATTCGAGGTGCTTAGTTTGCATACTCTGGCACAAATGGTGCGAGCGATTGGGGATATGAACGTGCGTGGTGCGCCATTGATCGGTGCAGCGGCGGCTTGCGGTATGGTGCTGGCAATGCATGAGGCGTCCGATGACGCCAGTCTTGAACGGGCGGCTAAGGCGCTGATGCTGTCACGACCCACTGCCGTGAATCTGGCCTGGGCGGTGACGCGCATGCTGGATGCGCTTCGGCCCTTGGCGCCTGCGCACAGGCTGGAGGCTGCGCGCGGCTTGGCGCAGGCAATGTGTGATGAAGACGTGGAGCAAAATCGGCAAATAGGTCGGCATGGACTCGGGTTGTTACAACAATTGCATGCGGATCAGGGGCGTCCCATCAATATTCTTACCCATTGCAATGCTGGCTGGTTGGCGACGGTGGACTGGGGCACAGCGCTGGCGCCGATCTATGCCGCCTTCGATGCTGGCATTCCATTACACGTATGGGTGGATGAAACGCGTCCGCGCAATCAGGGCGCCAGTCTGACCGCATGGGAGCTTGGTCGGCACGGCGTGCCGCACACGGTCATCGTCGATAACGCCGGAGGCCACCTGATGCAAATTGGCTGCGTTGATATGGTCATCGTCGGCGCCGACCGCGTGACCCGCAACGGTGATGTCTGCAATAAGATTGGCACCTATCTCAAGGCGCTGGCAGCATTCGATAACCAGCTGCCTTTCTATGCGGCGGTGCCGTTCCCGACTATAGATTGGAGCATGGCGGATGGCTTGCGCGAAATTCCCATCGAGCAACGCAGCGCTGATGAAATTAGGCACATCAGCGGACGTTTGCCCGATGGCAGCATCGTGCGCGTAGATGTTTTGCCGGAAGAGTCGGCAGCGATTAATCCGGCTTTCGATGTGACCCCTGCGCGACTCGTTACAGGTATCATCACCGAGCAGGGGATAGCCCCGCCGGAACAATTGGAGAGGATGTTTCAACATGCCAGGGCGTGAACAACTGCTGGTCACGGCGAGGAAATTGTCTGAACTCGGCCTCAATCGCGGCACTGCCGGTAATCTGAGCGTGCGTGAAGGCACAGGATTTCTGGTCACGCCTTCGGGGGTCGCGCCAGGGCGCATTACGGCTGACGATATGGTGTGGATGGATTTTAATGGGGCAGTGACTGGCACAGGCAAGCCTTCGAGTGAGTGGCGTTTTCACTGTGACATTCTGGCGGCTCGCCCCGAGGTGGGGGCGGTGGTGCATACGCATGCCATGTTCGCGACTACCCTGGCCTGTGGGCGAAGGGAGATACCCCCGTTTCATTACATGATTGCTGTGGCAGGGGGCGATTCCATCCGCTGCGCGCCTTATGCGCTGTTCGGAACGCAGGCGCTGTCAGACGTGGCGTTACAGGCCCTGCAGGGGCGACGGGCATGCTTGCTGGCTAATCATGGCATGATCGCCTTGGGGGCTGACCTCGACGCGGCGTTGGCCATGACGGTCGAGGTGGAAACGCTTTGCGAGCAATATTGGCGCGCGCTGCAACTTGGCGAGCCGACCATCCTCAATGCGACCGAAATGGCCGAGGCGATGGAGCAGTTCAAGGGTTACGGCGCCTGGAATAAGCCCTGAGTCAGGCCTTGGCCAGCAGGCCCTGGATCGTGATCTTGAGGTGCGTATTGATGTATTCAAGGTCGTCGATCGCTTCTTTTTCAAACGGCGCCACGGAATAACGCCAGGTCAGCAGCATGAAAAGTGGCGCCAAGAATACCCGCGCCGCAAGTTTGGGGTCGACTTGGATGAATTCGCCTGAGGCAATGCCCTGACTGATGACTTCGGCGATCATGGCGCGCGTCGGGATCACGACTTGTTCCAGGTACAGGGTCGTGATATCAGGAAAATTTGCCGCTTCCGAGATGATCAGTTTAGGCAGTTTGCCAAAATCCGAATCGGTCAGGAATTTCCACCAGTTATTGGTGATGAACAGCAGCGTCTCCTGCGCCGAAACCCTGACGTTCAGTCGACTGGCCTCCCTGAAGGAGTCCATCTGGCTCATGCCCTCGCGAATCAGGGACTGGAACAAGTCATCCTTGTTGGTGAAGTAAATGAATAGTGTGCCCTTGGTCACGTTGGCGCGAGCCGCAATATCCTCGAGCCGGGTCGCTGAAAATCCATTCTCCAGAAACAGCGCGAGCGCCGCATCCATGATTTCCTTGGGTCTGTCATCCTTGCGGCGGCGCCAGCGCGGCTCGCGGCTTTCCAGAGGGTTTTCAGCTTGCCTTTTTTCCTGACGATCTAGCATGGGGCGGGACTCTTTGAAAGTGGTCGAAATGCGATATATTACGCTTTTGGGTTCGGTAGCACTATGCCGGGCAGTTTCAATTTGCAGCAGAGTGGTGACGGAGCTTCGTGCAGGCCATGACTGAACATGCCAAGGCGACAGGGAAGGGAACTATGGGCACGGAACTGCAATTGAATGCGGGCGAAACTGAAATGAAGAGCGCCTCTGCCAGTCGGGCGGGATGGTGTTGGTCCAGTGGCGGGAAACTGGTGCTGACCAATCAACGTCTACTTTTCTGTCGGTTGGACAATGCCAAGATCAAGTGGGCGTGCGAGCTTAGTGACATCACGTACGTCGGCCTCGCCCATCACCTTAATGTATTCGCTTCAATGCCCGGCATGGCAGTGCCCCGCCGTCCTGCAGTGAAAGTGGTCTTGAAGAATGGAGACTCGCAACGCTTCGTCTTGCCGGAGGCTGCGGAATGGGTCCCGGCTTTGAATGAGACACTGGCAAAATTAAGCTGGGAATGGAGAACCATTCTGCGCTGATGGCTACGATGGTTGCGCAGGCGCGATAGGGCATTATGCTTGGGCAATGATATCAGCGATGAGGGGGGTGCTGCATGGGATGCCGGGGGATACAATTTGAATCGGGGACTTGAAATTGCGCGGAGTGCCCTCAACTAGGGGTCTGTCGTGATAATTTGGAGTTACGGAAATGACTGAAACTGTACAAAAAGAAACCTTAGGCTTCCAAACCGAAGTCAAGCAATTGCTGCAACTGATGATTCACTCCTTGTATTCCAACAAGGAGATATTTCTGCGTGAGTTGATTTCCAATGCTTCTGATGCTGCCGACAAGCTGCGCTTCGAAGCTTTGTCCGATGCGGCGCTGTTCGAGAACGACAGCGAACTGAAGATTCATGTTGCCTTTGACAAGGACGCGCGCACCTTGACCATCTCCGACAATGGTATCGGCATGAACCGGCAGGAAGTGATCGATAATATCGGTACTATTGCCAAGTCCGGCACCCGTGAATTCTTCTCCCAGCTGTCCGGTGATCAGAAGAAGGATGCTGCGCTGATCGGCCAGTTTGGTGTCGGTTTTTATTCCGCCTTCATCGTGGCGGACAAGGTGACCCTGACCACTCGTCGTGCCGGCCTGACTGCTGAGCACGGCGTGCGCTGGGAGTCAGCCGGCGAGGGCGATTTCACGCTGGAAATGGTCGAGAAACCTGTTCGTGGCACCGAGGTCGTGCTGCACCTGCGCGAGGGTGATGATGAGTTCCTGTCCGACTGGAAGATCAAGACCACCCTACGCAAGTATTCCGACCATATCACCCTGCCTATCGTGATGAACAAGTCCGAATGGAAAGATGGCGCGGAAGTGCCGACTGTTGAAGTCGAGACCGTTAACAAGGCATCTGCTTTGTGGGCGCGTGCCAAGAGCGATATTAGCGAAGAGGAATACCAGGAGTTCTACAAGCACGTCAGCCACGATTTCGAGAAACCGCTGGCCTGGTCGCACAATCGCATGGAAGGCAAGCAGGAATACATCTCCCTGCTCTATGTGCCGTCGCGCGCGCCGTTCGACCTGTATGACCGCGAGCGTCGCCATGGCATCAAGCTCTATGTGCGCCGTGTTTTCATCATGGATGACGCTGAGCAGTTGATGCCGCAGTACCTGCGTTTCGTGCGCGGGGTGATTGATTCCTCCGACTTGCCGCTTAATGTCTCTCGCGAAATCCTGCAGCATTCCAAGGATATCGATGCCATTAAGGCAGGTTCGGTGAAGAAGGTGCTGGGCCTGTTGGAAGACCTGGCCGAGAACGAGCCGGAAAAGTATGCCGGGTTCTGGAAGGAGTTCGGCCGCGTGCTGAAGGAAGGTCCGGGCGAGGACTTCGCCAACAAGGACAAGATCGCCGGACTCTTGCGTTTCGCCTCTACCCTGAATGACAGCCAAGAGCAGACCGTTTCGCTCAAGGATTACATCGCCCGCATGAAGGATGGTCAGGAGCCGATCTACTACATCACGGCCGAAACTTTCGCCGCCGCTCAGCACAGTCCGCATCTCGAGATATTCCGCAAGAAGGGCATCGAAGTGTTGCTGTTGTCTGACCGCGTCGATGAATGGCTGGTGAGTGGCCTGACCGAATTTGAAGGTAACAAGTTGCAATCGGTGACCAAGGGCGATCTGGACTTGGGCAAACTGGAAGACGAAGCTGAGAAGGAAGAGCAGAAGAAGGCCGAAGACGCCTTCAAGTCTCTGGTCGAGCGCATCAAGGAGACCCTCGGTGACAAGGTCAAGGAAGTGCGCGTGACCCATCGGCTGACCGACTCTCCGGCATGTCTCGTGACCGGTGATCAGGACATGAGCGCCAATTTGGAACGTCTGCTGAAGGCTGCCGGGCAGAACGCACCGACGACCCGCCCGGTACTGGAGATCAATCCGCAACACGGATTGGTCACGCGCCTCAACGGCGAGTCGGATGATGCGCGTTTTGCCGACTGGGCAAGCCTGCTGTTCGATCAGGCTCTACTAGCCGAGGGTGGTCAACTGGAAGACCCTGCAAGTTTCGTGCGGCGTCTCAACGGCCTGCTGGCTCAGTTGGCTTGATCTGGATCTTTGCCAAATAAGCTCCGCCTGCGTTTTTTCTGGAACGCAGGCGGAGTTTTTTTACGTCTTTAGCTATCTTTCTTAAATAATGCACAGTCCCGATCCCGATGCACCATTATGTGGCGGTGGCGCTGGCCATTACTCGCTGCAAATTCTCTATGCCGTCTACTTTCTGTGACTGGTCGCCTGAAAGGGCCTGAATTGGCGTAAAATGCGGTACGGTTATTGCTACAACAACTACATCTAAAAATTTCTGAGACTTTTTTCATCATGACATCGACAAAATCCCAACGCCAGTTCCATTTGCGGAGCGACGAGAAGACCCTGGAACACTCCCTTGCCAGTCACCTGACCTATAGCGGCGGCAAGACCCGCAAGTCTGCCACCGGGCGGGACTGGTTTGACACTGCAGCGCATACCGTGCGTGACCATCTGATCGAGCGTTGGGTGGAAACCGTTGGACATTATGACGAAAAAGACCCGAAGCGGATCTATTACTTGTCACTTGAGTTCCTGATTGGCCGTACCTTGTCCAATGCAGCGCATAATCTGGACATCGATGCGCCGTTGCGTGAGGGCTTGAAAGCTCTGGGTCAGCAGATGGAAGAGGTTGAGGAAATGGAAACCGATGCCGCGCTTGGCAACGGCGGTCTTGGCCGCCTGGCTGCGTGCTTTCTGGATTCCATGGCGTCTCTCGATCTGCCCGGCATGGGCTACGGCATCAGGTATGAATATGGCATGTTCAACCAGCGTATCGAAGAGGGTTGTCAGGTAGAGAAGCCTGATAACTGGCTGCGCTACGGCAATCCATGGGAATTTCAGCGCCCGGAACGCCTCTATCCGGTCAATTTCAATGGCCATGTGGTGCAGTTCCCCTCTGAAAAGGGTGGCATCGAGCACCGCTGGGTCGATAACGATACCGTGATGGCAATGGCCTATGATATGCCCATCCCCGGCTACAAGACCGATACCGTCAACAACTTGCGCTTATGGTCGGCCAAGGCGACGCGCGAATTCAATCTTGACTCGTTCAATGCGGGTGATTACGTGGGATCAGTGGAAGAGAAGAACTCTACCGAGAACCTGTCCAAGGTGCTGTACCCAAACGATACTTCGGTCAATGGCCGTGAGTTGCGTCTGCGCCAGCAGTACTTTTTCGTATCGGCGTCGATCCAGGATATCCTGCATCGCTTCCTGGGCAAGCATCAGGATTGGCAACTGCTGCCGGAGAAGGTCGGTATCCAGCTTAACGATACCCATCCAGCCATCGCCGTGGCTGAGTTGATGCACCAGTTGGTCGATGTGAAACACCTCAAGTGGGACGAGGCATGGGATCTGGTCACGCGTATCTTTGCTTATACCAATCACACTCTGATGCCGGAGGCACTGGAAACCTGGCCGGTCGAGATGTTCGCTCGCGTGCTGCCGCGCCATCTGGAGATCATCTACGCGATCAATCACCAGTTCATGCAGATGGTGAACCATCTGTTCCCGGGTGAGACAGAACTTCTGAAGCGCGTTTCCATCATTGATGAGGCTCATGGTCGTCGCGTACGTATGGCGCATCTGGCGATCGTCGGCAGTCATACCGTCAACGGCGTCGCTGCCATTCACAGTGAGCTGTTGAAGACGACGCTGTTTGCGGATTTCAACCGCATCTTCCCAGGGCGCTTCATCAATATTACCAATGGCATCACGCCGCGTCGCTGGCTCAATCAGTGTAATCCTGGATTGACCGAGCTGATTCGTTCCCGTATCGGCGATGGTTTCATCAATGATCTGGATCAATTGAAGAAGTTGGCGCCGTTTGCCGAGGATGTTGAATTCCGCAAGCAGTTTGCTGCGGTCAAGCGTGCCAACAAGCTGCGTCTGGCGAAACGTATTGAGCGCCAGATTGGCATCAAGGTCAATCCAGACTCGCTGTTCGATGTTCAGGTCAAGCGCATCCATGAATACAAACGTCAACTGCTCAATGTGCTGCATGTGATCACCCTATATAACCGCATCCGTGCCGGACACACGCAAGGCATGGTGCCGCGCACCGTGATCTTTGCAGGTAAGGCAGCCCCTGGTTACGTGATGGCCAAGCAGATTATTCGCCTGATCAATGATGTTGCCAGCATCGTCAATAATGATCCCGCTGTGCATGATCTGCTCAAGGTCGTATTCCTGCCCAATTTCGACGTGTCATCGGCCGAGAAGATCTTCCCGGCCAGCGAGTTGTCCGAACAGATTTCAACCGCAGGCACTGAAGCCTCAGGCACCGGCAATATGAAAATGGCGCTCAACGGTGCGCTTACCATCGGCACGCTGGACGGCGCCAATATTGAAATTGGTGAAGAGGTTGGCGATGAAAATATCTTCATCTTTGGCTTGACCACACCAGAAGTGGCTGACCTGCGTGTCGCCGGCTACAACCCGTGGGAATACTATAACGGCAACCCCGAACTGAAGGCGGCGCTGGACATGATAGGCAACGGTTTCTTCTCGGTCGAGGAGCCGGGACGTTATCGTGCCATCTACGATAATCTGACCTGGAATGGTGACAATTACCTGTTGTTGGCCGATTTTACCAGTTACGTGGCTTGTCAGGAGAAGGTCAGCGCCTTGTACCAGAACCAGGACGAATGGGCCCGTCGCGCCATCCTGAATGTGGCAAACATGGGCAAGTTTTCCAGTGACCGTACCATCCGGGAATATGCTGACAAGGTCTGGAAGGTCAAGCAGGTTAAACGATAAAAGATAGTCGTTAGTAGCTAGACTCTAGTTGCCAACGGTCACCAACTAGCGACTGTTTTTAAGGAGATTGATGATGCAACGCTGGTTACTGGTGTTGGGATTTGCACTTTTTGCCACACCGGCTATGGCGCTCGATTTGACCGGCCTCAGTAACCAAGACGCCAAGGGCGGACTGAAGGATGCCTTGATCCAGGGGGTTGGCAGCGCAGTGGGAAAACTTGGGGTTGCAGATGGTTTTCTGGGTAATCCGCAGGTCAAGATTCCGCTCCCTGACGCTTTGAAAAAAGTCGAGAAAGCCATGCGCATGTTCGGCATGGGCAAGGAGGCGGATGAGCTTGTGCTGCGCATGAATCGTGCGGCGGAAGCTGCGGTGCCGGAAGCGAAGGTTTTGCTGACTGATGCGGTCAAGAAGATGAGTGTGGAGGACGCCAAGAATATCCTGACTGGCGGGGATGATGCGGCAACCCAGTATTTCAAGAAGACAACATCCGCTCCACTCGCGGAAAAATTTTTGCCTATCGTCAAGAATGCAAGTTCAGGTGTGCAATTGGCCCAGCAGTACAACAAGTTCGCCGAAATCGGCGCCAAGTATGGCTTGGTCAGCCGGGACCAGAGCAACCTGGATCAGTATGTTACGCAGAAGGCGCTGGATGGCCTGTTCCTGATGATGGCGGTGGAAGAGAAGTCTATCCGTCGTGATCCTCTGGGTGCTTCTACCAATTTGATCAAGAAGGTGTTCGGAGCACTGTGATAAGCAATGATGTTTTGCGTAGCGTTCGCTACGCGCTGGATCTGCCTGACGCAAAAGTTCTGGAGCTTGCCAGGCTGAGCGGATGTGCGGCTGCGCCTGCCGATTTCTTGGGCTTTTTGAAAAAAGAAGATGAAGAGGGATTTGCCGCGTGTGGGGACGAGGTCCTGTTGGCGTTTCTGGACGGCCTGATCATCCACCGGCGCGGGAAGATGGAGTCTCGTGTGGCAAGCAAGCAAAAACCGGAAAGACATCTTTCCAACAATACGATCTTGAAGAAGTTGCGCGTCGCCTTCGAACTGAAGGATGATGACATGCATCAGGTGTTGCAAGCTGCAGGTTTTGGTGTTTCCAAGCCTGAGCTTTCGGCGCTGTTTCGCACGCCTGGACACAAGAACTATCGCGCCTGTGGTGACCAGTTGCTGCGTAATTTCCTCAAGGGCCTGACGATGCGTTTGCGGCACTGACCGATGAAAATTCCGAAAAGGCTGGAACCGCTGGTCGAAGATGGCTTGGTCGATGAGGTGGTGCGTCAACTCATGAGTGGCAAAGAGGCCATGGTCTTCGTGGTGCGCTGTGGCGATGAAGTGCGTTGCGCCAAGGTGTACAAGGAGGCTAACAAGCGCAGCTTTCGGCAGAGCGTGGATTACACCGAGGGCCGCAAGACCAAGAACAGCCGCAAGCAGCGCGCCATGGAAAAGGGTTCGCGCTACGGTCGGCAAGCAACAGAGGCCGCCTGGCAGAGTGCCGAAGTGGATGCCCTGTATCGGCTCGCGGCTGCCGGCGTGCGAGTGCCCAAGCCTTATAATTTTTATGAGGGCGTGCTGTTGATGGAGTTGGTGACGGGGGATGATGGCAATGCCGCACCTCGCCTCAACGACGTGGTGCTTACCGCAGAGCTCGCCCGTCAGTATCATCAGGAGCTGCTACTGGAAGTGGTACGCATGTTGTGTGCCGGCATCGTCCACGGCGATCTTTCCGAATTCAACATTCTGGTCGGTAGCGACGGGCCTGTCATCATTGACCTGCCTCAGGCGGTGGATGCCGCCGGCAACAACCACGCGAGCAGCATGCTTGATCGTGACGTGACCAACCTGGCCAATTATTTCGGGCAGTTTGCACCGGAGTTGCGTACCACCGATTATGGCAAGGAAATTTGGGCGCTGTATGAGAAAGGCGAACTCAGCATCAATTCCGAGCTGACCGGTCGTTTCAAGCGCAGTACAAAACCGGTCGATCTCGCCGGCGTGATGCGCGTCATCGATGACGTGGCCGCCGAAGAGGCTGCCCGCCTGGTTCGTATGGGCGCGATGTGAAGCGTTGTTGAAGCATCCGCTCGCTTGCTCGGTTCAGCCTGACCGGGCAGCTTGCAGGGTGTGATGGTCTGGCGCATTTTCATTCCTTTTCCTTGTACAATGGCGCCTGTACATGACAACGATTTCGACTTCTACAATGCCACCTCTTCATGGCTGAATTAACCGGGCAATCGCTATCTGCGTTGCTGCGCGGATTTAACGAACTTCCTTCGCAGCGCAAGCTAGGCTTGATGGTGGCGTTGGCGGCCGTGATCGCCTTGGCGGTGGGTTCCATGCTATGGGCGCAGGCGCCTGATTACCGCGTGCTTTACGGCAATCTCGCTGACCGCGATGGCGGTGCCGTGATCGATGCCTTGCAGAAACAGAATATTCCCTTCAAGACAGGGGATGGCGGCACCATACTAGTGCCGTCCAGCATGGTCTATGAGGCGCGACTTAAGCTCGCCTCTCAGGGTTTGCCCAAGGGTGATGCCGTCGGTTTCGAGTTGATGGATAACCAGAAGTTTGGCATTACCCAGTTCCAGGAAAACGTCAATTATCAGCGCGCACTCGAAGGCGAGATCACGCGTACGGTGGAGACCATCGCCTCGGTACAGGGCGCGCGCGTACATCTGGCGATTCCAAAACCGACCGTCTTTGTGCGCGAAGAGCAGAAGCCGTCGGCCTCGGTACTGGTGAGTCTGTATGCCGGACGCACGCTGGACAAGTCGCAGGTGGCGGGAATTGTGCATCTGATCGCTGGTAGCGTGCCGGAAATGCCGACCAGCAATGTCACCATCATCGACCAGAATGGCAAGATGCTGACCGCCACCAACGGCAGCAATTCGGTATCGGGACTGGATTCCACTCAGCTTGAGTACCTGAAGGAGGTCGAGTTGGGATATGCCCATCGTATCGAGGATATTATCGCGCCCATCATGGGTTCAGATAACATCCGGGCCCAGGTTACGGCTGACCTTGATCTGTCTGTGACCGAACAAACGGCGGAA
The DNA here is from genome assembly GCA_903824575.1 of uncultured Methylobacillus sp. Taxonomy (GTDB): domain Bacteria; phylum Pseudomonadota; class Gammaproteobacteria; order Burkholderiales; family Methylophilaceae; genus CAIJXJ01. Next base: position 36,702 of record CAIJXJ010000022.1, on the reverse strand, counting down.
ACCTTCAAGCCAAATCTGGCCCCTGATCAATCCAGTGTCCGCAGTCTGCAGACCTCGGAAACGCTCGGCGAGGGCTCCACAGGGGCGACCGGCGTGCCTGGGGCGCTTTCCAACCAGCCGCCGGGGGCTGCAACTGCGCCGATCAACGCCCCGGCTGGCAAACCGGCTGCTGCTGGTACCCCGGCTGCCGGTGCTGGTGCCGGAGCCATGCACAAAGACTCAACCACCAATTACGAGCTTGACAAGACTATCAGTCATATCAAGAAGCCGGTTGGCAGTATCAAGCGATTATCTGTTGCGGTGGTAGTCAATAACAAGGGGTCGAAGGACAAGAAGGGCAAACTCGTTTATCGTGCCCTGACCAAGGAAGAGCTGGCGCAGGTGTATAACCTCGCTAAGGAGGCGATGGGGTTCAATCAGGCGCGCGGGGATACGCTTAATGTCGTGAACGCGCCATTTAATCTTGAGGTAGGGGAAGATGCGCAGGCGCTTCCGGCCTGGAAAGACCCTGCCATCCAGTCTCTGGTCAAGGAGATCGTCAAGTATTTGTTGATTGCCGGGGTGATGATGTATCTCGTGCTGGGATTGTTGAAGCCCATGCTGCGTGAATTGGTACCGGTAGTGCCCGCAGAATCGGAGGCGGATGGAGAAGGTGGTCTGGATGGTCTGGATGGCGCCGCCGATGGCACGGGCGATGTTGTCCAGCTTGGGGGCAACAAGTCACATAGTTATGCAGAAGACCTTGAAATGGTGAAAACGATGGCGAGAACAGACCCCAAGATCGTGGCTAACGTCGTCAAGGACTGGGTGACCAAAGAATGAGCGATGCCGGTGTACTGAAGAGCGCGATCCTATTGATGAGCATCGGCGAGGAAGAGGCTGCCGAGGTATTGAAGTTTCTGGGGCCAAAGGAGGTGCAGAAGATTGGCACGGCCATGGCGGCGCTGGAAAATATTACGCACGAACAGATCCGGGATGCGTTGCAGGAATTTCGTGCTGAGTCCGAGGTGCGCACGACGCTTGGAATGGGAGGGGATAGTTACATTCGCTCCATGCTGATCAAAGCGTTGGGAAACGACAAGGCCGGTAACCTGATCGATCGCATCCTGCAGGGGGGGGATACCAGTGGCATCGAAAGTCTGAAATGGATGGATTCATCTTCGGTGGCCGAGTTGATCAAGAACGAACATCCCCAAATTATTGCCACCATTCTGGTGCATCTGGATTACGATCAGGCTAGCGAGATTATGGGTAGCTTTGTCGAGCGGTTGCGCAATGATGTCATGTTGCGCATCGCGACGCTGGATGCCATACAGCCTCATGCCCTGCGTGAATTGAATGATGTTTTGGGTAAGCTGCTCTCTGGCGGCGAGCATGTCAAAAAGTCGGCCAAGGGCGGCGTCAAGGCTGCTGCCGAGATACTCAATTACATGGGGGGGGCGGTGGAGAGTTCCGTCATGGGTAATATCAAGTCGTTTGACGAGGATCTGGCACAGAAGATTCAGGATGAAATGTTCGTGTTCGAGGATATTAACAAGGTCGATGATCGCGGTATCCAGTTGCTGTTGCGCGAGGTTCAGTCCGAGTCCTTGATTGTCGCGTTGAAGGGCGCATCTCCCGAGTTGCGCGACAAGGTGTTCAAGAACATGTCGCAGCGCGCTGCCGAAATGCTGCGTGATGATCTCGAGGCGAAGGGGCCGGTACGGGTAAGCGAGGTCGAGGCTGAACAGAAGGAAATGCTCAAGGTCGTGCGTCGTCTGGCCGACGAGGGGCAGATTGTGCTTGGAGGCAAGGGCGGAGATGAAGGCTTCCTGTAAGGCTCTATGGGCTGGCCTGCAGGTCTGCCTCACGCAGAGGCTGACGGCATGAGTTCGATCAACGAGCCCGCTTATCAGCGCTGGCAGCCTGAAGTGCTGGAGCAAGTCTCTGGTCGTCCTGTCATGAAGTTGCCGACGGCGGAGGAAGTCGGGGCGATACATCAGCAGGCGCATGAAGCGGGCTATGAAGAGGGTTATCAGGCTGGTTTTGCCGAGGGAATGGAGCTTGCGCGCCGACAGAGCGCAGAGACGCTTGCCGAAGAGGTTGGCTTTCTGCAATTATTGCTGACCTCGGTGAACGAAGCCATCCAGGGCTTCGATCAGCAGGTGAGCGAGGACTTGTTTGCTCTGGCGCTGGAAATTTCCAGACAGATGTTGCGTCAGCAGCTGAAGGTCAAGCCTGAACTGATGATGTCCCTTGTGCGAAGTGCCATGGAGAGCTTGCCGCAGAACACGCCGCATCCCCACCTGATTCTGCATCCTGAAGATGCTGCGTTGGTGCGTTCCGGCATGTCGTCTGAAATGGCCCATGGTGGATGGAAGATCATGGAAGATCACCGCATTGCCCGTGGTGGTTGCCGGATTGAAACCCCTGTTTCGGAAATCGACGCGACCATGGAAAGCCGCTGGCAGCGCCTGGCAGCAGTATTTGGTCAGGATATCGGCTGGATCGATGAGTAGCAACGCCTTACTTGCGCACTGGACGCAAGCGCTGGCTGATGGCCAGGAGGCCGTGGGCTTGGTACCGCCCTGGAGTACTACCGGAAAACTGGTTCGGGTCGCGGGACTGGTGTTGGAGGCGGTCGGCATCAAGGCCTCCGTGGGTAGTGTGTGCGTGATTTCTCTGCCTGGTGGTCAGAGCGTGGATGCCGAGGTGGTGGGTTTCTCTGGAGATCGTCTGCTGCTGGTGCCGGAGTCCGATGTTTATGGTGTGGCGCCGGGTGCGCGCGTTACCTTGCTGGAGTCCGACCCGCATCATGATACGCCGCCACAGGGCGGGCACGTCCTGCGGCGGCGCAGCGAGGATCACGTCAAGCAGGTTGCCGTAGGACCCGGCCTGCTGGGACGCGTGCTGGATGGCAATGGTCGTCCGCTTGATCAGTTGGGTTCACTGGATCTGGCGGATCGGGTGCCGTTGCAAAGTCGTCCGATCAATCCCCTGATGCGCAAGCCGATTACCGAAACGCTGGATGTGGGGGTGCGTGCCATCAATGCTCTGTTATCGGTTGGTCGCGGGCAGCGTATGGGACTGTTTGCCGGCAGTGGTGTGGGCAAGAGCATATTGCTTGGCATGATGGCGCGCTACACCGATGCCGATGTGACCGTGGTCGGCCTGATTGGCGAACGTGGGCGTGAGGTCAAGGAGTTTATTGAGCAGATTCTGGGCGAGGAGGGCATGGCGCGTTCAGTCGTCGTGGCGGCTCCTGCAGATACGCCGCCCTTGATGCGTCTGCATGGCGCCGCGTATGCGACGGCCATTGCCGAGTATTTTCGCGACCAAGGCAAGAATGTGCTGCTCATCATGGACTCGCTGACCCGCTTTGCCATGGCCCAACGCGAGATTGCGCTGGCCGTGGGCGAACCGCCGGCGACGCGTGGTTATCCCCCTTCCGTATTTGCCAAGTTGCCGCAACTGGTGGAGCGCGCCGGCAACGGCGTGGCAGGTGGGGGCTCGATCACCGCATTCTATACGGTACTGGTGGAAGGGGATGACCAGATGGATCCGATTGCCGACAGTGCACGTGCCATCCTCGACGGACATATCGTACTGTCGCGCAGCCTGTCCGACCAGGGGCACTATCCGGCGATTGATGTTGAGGCCTCCATCAGTCGAACCATGACCGCATTGATCAGCAATGAGGAGTTTGATCTGGTGAGGCGCTTCAAAATGCTTTATTCGCGCTACCAGCGCAGTCGCGACCTGATCAATGTAGGGGCCTATATGCGCGGCACGGACCCACAGTTGGATGAAGCCATTCAGATCTATCCGGAATTGGAAAAATTTCTGTGTCAGGATATCGTTGATAGGGTAAGTGTCATGCAAAGTCGTCACGCACTTGCCGTCTTGTTGGGCAACAACGCCTGATGGCCAGGCCGTTCCATCTGCAGGCGCTGGTTAATATGGCGCGGGATCGCAGTGAGGTGGCGGCTCAAGCGCTGGGCAAGCTCAAACAAACATGGGTCGAGGCCCAGAGTAAACAGGCGCAGTTGCAAGCCTATCTGGAAGAATATCGTTCGCGCTTGCAGCAGCAGACGCAAGCCGGATTTTCCATCATGCAATGGCGTGATTACCAGTCTTTCATTCATAAGCTGGAATTGGCCATCGTAGCGCAGGGCAAGGAAATTGAACGTTGCCGCCAACTTTGGGAGTCCGGACAAGTTAAATGGCAGGCCTGCGAGCGTGATGTCAATGCTTATCAGGCCTTGCGCAACCGACATGACGAGGCGGAGCGCAAGATCGACGCCCGACAGGATCAAGGTTTGCAGGATGAATTTGCGCGCAACCAGCACCAGCGGAAGATGACGCCACCATAGAGTGGTATGAGAATTGCTTTGATTAGCCTGAGATTAATTTGCAAGGGTGCATCATGGTTGTTGCCGCATTACCCGCTAGCTCAATACCGTCGTCTCCAGCCGTCTCCAACAATTCTGCGCAGGCTCCAGGGGCAGGTAATCCTGCCGCAAACTCGGCTGTAGCCGGTGCGCCTGCAGGGCAGCCGGTCGATAGTCAGTCCCAGGCTGTTCCGCCCGGCGCTATTCTGTTTGCGCAACTGCTGGCCAAGCAAGTGCTCGTTCCGGATCCAGGGACTTTGCCCGAGCCAAAGAAGGCTGCAGTAAGTGATACTTCCGCCACGCCTGACCAGACGGCTGCGGCAGTCGACCCTGCAACGCTGCTGCTACAGCAAGCAGCGCTTTTCATCACGTTGCCAAGTCAGGTGCCGGTCCAGACTGCGACTCAGTCTTCGCCCGCTCCCGTTTCCATCCAATCCTCTTCGTTATCGGCCGAGGTTCCACTAGTTTCTTCTCAGCCGCTGACTTCTGCCGTCGCTCCGCCTGCCGCGACTTCAGTTAATGTCCCGGCGTTGCCTTCTGCTGCTCCAGTTGCGTTGCCTTCTGCGGCTTTAGTTAAGGTCCCTGTGCTCGCCTCTGACGCTTCTGTTTCGGCCCCGCCATCAGTTTTAGTGCCATCTGCGGTGCCGGGTGTTGCAGCAAATGAGGTCAACATTATGTCGAATGTTGGGTCACAGCCTGTCGTGTCAAATTCGGAGCAACAGTCAGTCCAGGCTGCTAGTAATAGTGCGTCCTTGCGGCAGTCTCTTGCCGCAGGCCCGGCATCTTTTGCCGTGCCAGATTCTGGGCTAAAGGCTCAGTTCGACAAGATTTCATCCTTGAAGTTGGTCGTTTCGCAGCAGACTACTGCCGAGCCTGCGGTGGTACCACAGTCGATGCCGTCAGTAGTGCAGGTGCAGGCGCCTGTCAGTCAAACTGATGCAGTACAGACTAGCAGTAATATCCCCCAGGCGGTGGGTCATTCCGCATGGGGTGAGATGTTGGGTAATCGGGTGGTGTGGATGGTTAGCCAGCAGCACCAGTCGGTCGAGTTGCATCTTAATCCACCTGCGCTGGGGCCATTGGAGGTGCGAGTCAGCATGAGCGATGGGCAGGCAAATTTGAGTTTTACCACGCAGCATCTGCCCGTTAAGGAGGCCATAGAGTCAGCGGCTTCACGCCTCGGTGAGATGCTGGGTGAGAGCGGCATTAGCATGGGCAGTGTCTCGGTGAATGTGGGGTCTTTCACCCAGCCTAATCAGCAATCTCAGGATAATCAGGGGCAATCCAGGCTTGGTCGCAGTTCTTGGGTTGATGTGGCTCCTGTGGCCGATGTTGCTGCAATGGTGCCCGGCAGAGCAAGTGTGTCAGGCCGAAATGGCATGGTCGATATTTTTGCCTGAGCCTGAAGTGAAGATCCCGTAATCTCCATCAGGCGCCGCACGGCGCCTTGTTTTTGGTGCGCCTGGAACGGCCGCACTCATTTGGGAGAAAAGTCTGGGCTATCTACCGGCTAAAGAAGTCGTGTGATATGGCGTTAAAGAATGGGGAGGTGACAGCTAAATGATGGTTTGACCTTGGCTGGTCATGCAAATTATCAGGCACTCTCGGCGCACTGGCGCCATAAATTTTGTTTTGCACCAGATCATCTTTACTTCCCGCATGATAAACAAGATAAATAAAACATCAAAACCACTTGTTTTTTATGAAAAAAAAAGTTATAAACTGTGACCATTAATAAGCATGGGTTTGATCTGCCCATGAAACCTTGTCCTTATCGGAGTGAATGATGGCTAAAGACGATGCAGCAGGGAAGGGCGCGGCGGCGCCAAAGAACAATAAAATGATGATCATCATCATTGCTGTTGTGGTGTTGGTGCTGATTCTGGGGGGTGGGGCGGCTTTCCTGCTGATGGGGGGTAAAGGTAAGAAGCACGGTGATAAGGCCGAGGCGGCGCCAGAAGAGGAGGTCGTTGATGAACATGCCAAGCCGATCTCATTCGGCTTCGAGGAAAAGTTTACCGTCAATTTGCAGACGGATGATGGCACCAGCCATTACCTGCAAGTGCCCAAGATCGAGCTTGAATTGGCGAGTGAGTCAGTCGCCAAGAAAATGCCTGATCTCAAGTCCAAGATCAGCGATCGCATTAATAGCACGCTGCGCAGCAAGACCACTAAGGAAATGCTGGAGCCTGGCAGCGATCTCAAGTTGAAGGAAGAATTGAAGAAGGTGATTAACGAAACTCTGGAAGTTAAGCTAGAGGATGCGGAAAGGAAGGGCGTGCGGGAAGTCATCCTTCCTTCATCCTTCATCGTGCAGTAGTTGATGAAACGGATGCGCTAACCGCCATGTCAGACGATATTCTGTCTCAGGAAGAAGTTGATGCCCTGCTCAAGGGCGTCAGCGGAGAGCCTGATGCGGCCGATGAGGCGGTAGAGGGCGCTAATGGCGAGGTTCAGTCGTACAATCTTGCCTCGCAGGATCGCATCGTGCGTGGGCGCATGCCCACCATGGAGGTCATCAACGAGCGCTTTGCTCGTAATTTCCGTTTGGGTCTGTTCAACTTTACCCGTCGTACCGCAGATATCTCGGTCGGTCCTGTGCGTTTGCTCAAGTATGGTGAATTCGTCCGCAATCTGGTCGTGCCAACTAATCTCAATATGGTGCACATCAAACCGTTGCATGGTACTGCGCTGATGATTTTTGACCCGAATCTGGTGTTTCTGGTGATTGACAACCTGTTTGGTGGTGATGGGCGCTATCATACCCGTGTAGAAGGTCGGGATTTTACCCAGACGGAACAACGAATCATCCAGAATATGCTGGGGGTTGCGATGGAGGAAATGCAGAAGGCGTGGGAGCCAGTATTTCCAATTGAATTCGAGTATATCCGGTCTGAAATGAACACCCAGTTTGCGAATATTGCCACAACGAGTGAGGTTGTGATGGTGACCAAGTTCTCAATTGAACTGGGTAATGCCGGCGGCGATTTTCACGTGTGCATACCCTATGCTATGATCGAACCGATTCGCGATCTGCTGTATGAGGGTATGCAGGGTGATCGCATTGAAGTGGATGAACGATGGGTGAATTTTCTTTCCAGTCAGGTGCAGACCACAGAGGTTAAACTGATTGCCAATCTGAGTGAAGTCGAGGTCAGCGTGCGCGAGTTGCTGCAAATGAAAATTGGTGATGTGATTCAACTTGACGTTGCCGACTCGATTACCGCGAATGTCGAGGGGATCCCGGTGCTGGAATGCGGTTATGGCGTGCATAACGGCCAGTACGCGCTCAAGGTAAAGAAGTTTTTGGCAGCTGATGACAGCGGCTTAGCAGAATAACCAGAGCCCACGATAATGGCAGAAGAAGAAACCGCATCAGAAGAAAATGCCAACGAGCAGTTCACGGCAGATGACTGGGCGGCCGCCATGGCCGAACAGGCGGATGCCGAGACTGTAGAGGCACCTGTGCCGGCCGCCGCGCAGAGTGAGGCTGCATCCAACGTGTTCGCGAATCTTGCCCCGGACGTTGCCGGGCTTCCCCCGGAGTTGACCCGCAATCTTGATCTGGTGATGGATATTCCGATCCAGCTTACAGTTGAACTGGGCCGCACCCGCATGCCGATCCGTAATTTGCTGCAACTGGCGCAGGGTTCTGTCGTTGAATTGAATGAATTGGCAGGCGAGCCACTGGATGTGTTTGTCAACGGCTGCCTGGTCGCACAGGGCGAGGTGGTGGTCGTTAACGAAAAATTCGGCATCCGCTTGACCGACATCATTACCCCTTCCGAACGTCTAAAAAAACTCCGATGAATTTGGTCAGCACCATAGTGCGCACTCGCGGCAGAGTGGGGCTCGCTTGTGTGTTGTCCTGTCATGCAACACAGATTTTAGCCGCAGAAGCCCCGGCCACGACGCCGGCACCCCTGCTCAGTCTGTTGCAAGTGTTGTTTGGCCTGGGTCTGGTGCTGGCTGTGATTGCCGCCAGTGCTTGGTTGCTGAAGCGGCTTGGGCCGGGCCAAGTCGCTGCTGCCGGCACGTTGCGTGTCGTCGCCGGGGTGGCCGTTGGCCACAAAGAGCGCGTTGTTCTGGTGGATGTTGGCGATGTCCGGTTGGTGCTGGGTGTAGCCCCGGGGCATGTCAGCACCTTGCATCAGATGCCGCGCCCGCTGGAGCAAGACAGCGATGTGCCAGTTGAGCCCATAGCCAGCCAGTTTCAGGACAAACTCAGGGCACTGCTCAACAAGAATGGACGACGGTTGGATGCGGACTAGGCCTCTTTTTTGTCTGTTGTCCCTGTTGCTCCTGTTCCCCGTATTTGCCTGGGCCGAGTCGGGCATCCCCGCGTTCACCAGCACACCGACGGCTGGAGGCGGTCAAAGTTATTCGCTGAGCCTGCAAACTCTGATCGTGATGACGTCGCTGACTTTTTTGCCGGCGGTGTTGTTGATGATGACTGCATTCACGCGCATCGTGATCGTGCTGTCGCTGTTGCGGCAGGCACTTGGTACCATGCAGTCCCCACCTAATCAGGTGGTGCTGGGCTTATCCTTGTTCCTGACTTTTTTTGTCATGGCGCCGGTGCTGGACAAGATCAATGAACAGGCACTACAGCCCTACCTGACCGACAAGATGAACATCATGCAGGCTCTCGATAAGGGGGCGGAACCTCTCAAGGTCTTCATGTTGCGCCAGACCCGGCAGTCAGATCTGGCACTGTTTGTGCGGTTATCAAAGTCGCCGCCGCTGCAGGGGCCGGAAGCCGTGCCACTCAAGATTCTGGTGCCGGCCTACGTGATCAGCGAGTTGAAGACGGCCTTTCAGATTGGTTTTGTCATTTTCATCCCTTTTCTCATTATCGACATGGTGGTAGCCAGCGTGTTGATGTCCATGGGTATGATGATGCTGTCGCCAGTGACCATTTCCTTTCCATTCAAACTCATGCTGTTCGTGCTGGTGGATGGCTGGAGTCTGCTGATTGCCTCTCTGGTCCAGAGTTTCTACGTATGATGACTGCGGAAACAGTATTGACCATCACCCAGCAGGCGCTGGAGTTGACGATTCTGTTGTCGGCACCCATGCTTGGTGCTGCATTGATCACCGGTTTGCTGGTGAGCCTGTTTCAGGCGGCAACACAGATTAATGAAATGACTTTGTCTTTCATTCCAAAATTGCTGGTCATGGTGATCGTGCTGCTATTGGCGGGGCCTTGGATGCTGAACATGATGGTCGAATACATGCAGCGCCTGTATTCCAGCATTCCAACCTTGATTGGTTGACGGTTAGCGGTGGCCAGTCTTACTTCAGCGCAACTGGACCTCTGGATTGCAGCATTCTTCTGGCCGTTCTTTCGCATTCTCGCTCTGGTCACTACTGCCCCCCTGTTCAGCGCGCCTGGTGTGTCTGCCCAAACCAAGATTGGTTTGTCATTCGTGCTGACCGTGGCGGTCGCCCCCGTTCTCGGTCCGATGCCTGCCGTACAGGTGGCGTCGGCGCAGGGGCTGTTCATCATGGTGCAACAAATCACGATAGGCGTGGCCATGGGCATGGCGATGCGGGTGGTGTTTTCCGGCATTGAAATGGCCGGCAACATCATGGGCTTGCAGATGGGTCTGGGCTTCGCCACCTTCTTTGATCCGCAGAATTCAACGCAGGTGCCAATTCTGGGTCAATTCCTGGAATTGATTGCAATGCTGTTCTTTCTGGCCATCAATGGGCACCTGATGGTGATTACGGCGCTGGTCGAAAGCTTCCAAGTGCTGCCGATCGGCATGCACACCTTTTCCGCTCAGGCCTGGCATACGTTGGCGCTGTGGGGAGGGGAAATATTCCGCGCCGGTGTACTGATTTCACTGCCTGTGGTTGCCGTACTGATGATGACTAACGTGGCGCTGGCTGTGCTGACACGGGCGGCGCCGCAACTCAATATTTTTGCCGTCGGCTTTCCCCTTACCATCGCGGTTGGTTTCATTGTCACCTATCTGTCGATGGGGTATTTTTCACCCCTGTTTGGCGGCATGTTCGAAACTGGCGTGCAGATGATGCTTAGGGTCGCGGCGGATGCCAAAATCTCGGCGGTATTTTAAGCCTTGTAAATGCAGGTCGAACCGTCAAGACGCCAAGATCTTGGCTACTGAGTAAATCCGCTTATATCTGGCGGTAAGCCCAACTCAGCGGTGTCTGCTGCGGGTCGCTAATCTGCCATCTGCCGCACTCGATCCAACGACGGCAACGTGCTTATTGTAATGGGATGGTCGCTCCTCTCGGTCAGTGGAAATATCGCATCTCCACTTTGGCACTACGATGCCGTTTTGGGTAGGGGCGACCATCCCATTAGAATATGCTTGAAGGAGCCATTCAAGTAAATTCTCCATAGCGGCCACCCAGTTTGTTAAGTTTGGTTGACCAAGCTAGAGGATCAGATTACAATCTCCCAAATTGGGAGGATTGAAATGCGGGTGATTGCCAAGAGTACTTTGGTCAAATTTTGGAGTCAGCCGGGATATGCGGATTCAGAAGGAGCATTGCAAAGCTGGCACGATGAGGCCATCAAGGCTAGTTGGAAAAGTCCGCAGAACATAAAAGATCAGTACAGGGGCGCGAGCATTTGTGGGAACAACCGTGTCGTATTCAATATAGCTGGTAACAAGTATCGCCTAGTTGTAGAAATGCAATATCGAGCAGGAATCGCATGGGTCAAGTTCATTGGAACCCATGCGCAGTATGACCAAATTAATGTGGAGAACGTCAATGAATATTAAGCCAATCCGAAACGATGATGACTTACGTGCCACGTTTAAACGGCTAGAGAATGTGTTTCAGGCGCAAGAAGGTACGGTAGCGGCAGATGAGATGGAAATTCTCGTAACACTAATCGAAGCATACGAACACAAGCATTACCCGATCAATGCGGCTGATCCGATCGAGGCAATCAAATTCAGAATGGAGCAACAGGGGCTTACCCAAAAAGACCTTGAGCCATTTATTGGATCAAGCGGCCGTGTTTCCGAAGTGTTAAACAACAAGCGTCGGCTCAGTCTGCAAATGGTAAAACGGCTACATGACGGACTGCATATCCCATACGAAAGCCTTCTGTCAGGAGCTTAATTTAACAGATCATCTGTAAGCGGGGTCTTTGCAGTTGTTGCTTTCAGAGAACTCACTATTCGTTAGTTCCATGCCCCAAATTTTGTTGCCTGCGAGTTTTCGCAATCTCGATCTGCCTTTCAATAACCTTTCTTCTCCTCCCGAGTGAAAGGCTGCAAGATAACGACGAACTGTGCCGGGGGCAATCGTAAGATACTTCGATATTTTGTGTACCGAAAAACCTTCAATCTTGGCTAGGACAACCAGCGCCTTTGTTCTAGGCGAATTTGGCGAAGGACTAATTACGTCATAAATCTTGTTTAGATCGACAAGCGTTTCAGCATCTGAGGGCGGCCTGTGCGGATGCTTAATTGAATAGAGCCACTCCATCCAATGTTGCAAACTTTCACTAGTGTTGGTTTTTGTCGGCAATACTTCATCATGCTTGCGCCAATTTCGTACGAATTCCGTAACGCATGAATAGCCACCAGAAAACCCTTGCTTCAGAATTTCAGAAAAAAGGCTGCGCACCGAGCGTCGATTGCGTTTTGCTAGTAGCAAGTCATCTTTGAGTGCTTGCAGCAACCAAGTCTTGTCGGGGTTGATGATCGTCTTTAGTGCCGTCGCCTTATGGTACTTGACTTCGGTTCCGCTTGGGGCGCGAAGCCATTTCCTAACTGTGTTTCGCGACAGGCTCGTTTTTCTTGCAATTTCGTTTATGGAGACATTGCCGCGAAAATGCATATGCCGAATCTTTACGCATTGATTTTGAGAAATCATTTTCGGCTCCTGCAACGCGCTGGCGATGGATAATTGGACATAGTTAACAATACGCTATCGCAGCCGCAGACGGCAGCTTTCATAAAAAGTAAAGGGCGACCATCCCATTAGAATATCTGCAACGCCGCCGATGGCACTTAATAGGTGACAACAGGATCAATAGGATTGCTGACCTTCAGTTTTATTTGCCAGCGGATTTGCGTGAATTTTACTCGGCTGAAGAAACGGGCAATGCTTTATATTCAAAGCGCTATATTTGGCGGCTTAATAAGAAAAACGGGGCCTGTGGCCCCGTTTTGCTGATCAGAAAACTGATTCCGAAATTATTACAGCTTGTCGGCGTTGGCGGCCAGGTACTTGGCGACGCCAGCCGGGCTGGCATCCATGCCGGCCTTGCCTTTACTCCAGCCGGCCGGGCAGACTTCGCCGTGTTCTTCGTGGAATTGCAGGGCATCGACCAGGCGCAGGAACTCGTCCACATTTCGGCCCAGCGGTAGGTCATTGACGTACTGATGGCGCACGATACCGGTCTTGTCAATGAGGAACGTGCCACGATAAGCCACGCCGCCGTCAGCCTCGACATCATAGGCTTTGACGTACTCGTGCTTGAGGTCGGCGATCAGAGGATAGGCAACCTTGCCGATGCCACCGGAATTGACTGGGGTGTTCTTCCAGGCCAGATGAGTGAAGTGGGAGTCGATGGACACGCCGATCACTTCGACCCCTTTTTTCTTGAATTCTTCCAGGCGGTGGTCGAATGCAATCAGCTCGGACGGACAAACGAAGGTGAAATCCAGTGGGTAGAAGAAGAGAACTGCATACTTGCCCTTGATTTGATCGGCAAGGTTGAAGTTTTCATCGATGGTGTTGTCGCCCAGTACGGCGGCTGTAGTGAAACTTGGTGCGGCTTTTCCGACGAGTACGGCCATGTTGTATCTCCTGTAATTTGTTAACCACGGGTAAACTCCCGGGGATGCGATTCCTGTGTTGAAATGCGTTTGATCCGACTGGAACAGTAATAGATTAGTTCAACTTAAAGTAAATTTCTAATTAAATTTTTAAATCAGATCGATATATTTCGACTATGGCTGAGTTAGCCAAGGTTTAGAGTGCTTACCGGGGGCGCTCATGATAAAATCACGAGCTTTATTTACTGGTAAAAACAGCTAAATTTATGGAACAGTTCGCCAAAGAAACGCTACCCGTCAGCCTGGAAGAAGAAATGCGTCGTTCCTACCTCGATTACGCCATGAGCGTGATCGTGGGGCGTGCCCTGCCGGACGTTCGAGACGGCCTGAAGCCGGTGCACCGTCGCGTACTGTTCGCCATGCATGAACTGTCCAATGATTGGAACCGGCCTTACAAGAAGTCGGCACGTATCGTCGGCGACGTTATCGGTAAATATCACCCGCATGGCGACACGGCGGTGTATGACACCATCGTGCGCATGGCGCAGAATTTTTCATTGCGCTACATGCTGGTGGACGGGCAGGGCAACTTCGGTTCGGTCGATGGTGACAACGCAGCGGCCATGCGCTATACCGAAATCCGCATGTCGAGGATCGCGCATGAATTGCTGGGCGACCTAGACAAGGAAACGGTGGACTTCGGACCCAACTATGACGGCTCCGAGCATGAGCCGCTAGTGCTGCCGGCCAAGATCCCCAATCTTTTGATCAATGGGTCGTCGGGCATTGCAGTGGGCATGGCGACCAACATTCCGCCACATAACATCAATGAAACCATCGCGGCGTGCCTCGCCATGCTGGCCAATAGTGACATCACCATCGACGAATTGATCGAAATCATTCCGGCGCCGGATTTTCCAACTGCCGGCATTATTTATGGCACCGTGGGCGTGAAGGAAGGCTACCGCACCGGTCGCGGTCGCGTGGTGATGCGGGCACGCACCCATTTCGAGGACATTGGCCGTGGCGATCGCCAAGCCATCATCGTCGATGAGTTGCCCTACCAGGTCAACAAGAAGACTCTGATCGAGAAGATCGCCGAACTGGTCAACGAAAAGAAGATCGAGGGCATCTCGGACCTGCGCGATGAGTCGGATAAGTCCGGCATGCGCATGGTGATCGAATTGAAGCGCGGTGAAGTGCCGGAAGTAGTGCTCAATAACCTGTACAAACAGACGCAATTGCAGGACACCTTTGGCATGAACATGGTGGCGCTGGTCGATGGCCAGCCGCGATTGCTGAATTTGAAACAGATGCTGGAAGCCTTCCTGCGCCATCGTCGTGAAGTGGTCACACGCCGCACCGTGTTCGAGCTGAGGAAGGCCCGCGCCCGCGGTCATGTGCTGGAGGGGCTTGCTGTGGCGCTGGCGAATGTGGACGACATGATTGCCTTGATCAAGGCTGCCGCGACCCCGCCGGAAGCCAAGGTGGCCTTGATGGGTCGAGTCTGGAAGTCGGGCGTGGTGGAAGAAATGCTCAAACGCGCGGCATCTGATGCTTCGCGTCCGGAAGGTTTGTCGGTCGATTTTGGCCTGCACCCAGAAGGCTATCGCCTGTCCGACGTGCAGGCGCAGGAAATCCTGCAGATGCGCTTGCAACGCCTGACGGGCCTCGAGCAGGACAAGATCGTGTCCGAATATAAGGACGTAATCGACGTCATCACTGATCTGCTGGACATATTGGCGCGTCCCGAACGTGTGACCGCCATTATCGTTGAGGAGTTGTCAGCCATCCGCCAGCAGTTTGGTGACAAGCGCCGCAGCGAGATCGTGCAAAATGCGCTGGATATTTCGCTGGAAGATCTGATCACGCCGCAGGACGTGGTGGTGACGCTGTCCCACACCGGCTATGTCAAGTCGCAGCCGCTGGAAGAATACCGCGCCCAGCGGCGAGGCGGTCGTGGCAAGCAGGCGGCGGCGACCAAGGAAGACGACTTCATCGACAAGATGTTCGTTGCCAACACGCACGATTACATTCTGTGCTTCTCCAGCCGTGGTCGCGTCTATTGGCTCAAGGTCTATGAAGTGCCACAAGGCAGTCGCATCAGCCGTGGCCGGCCTATCGTCAACCTGTTCCCGCTGGAGGAAGGCGAGAAGATCAACGCCATCCTGGCGGTCAAGGAGTTCGACGAGAATCATTTCATCTTCATGGCGACTTCGCAAGGCACGGTCAAAAAGACCGCGCTGACTGATTTCTCCAATCCGCGCAAGGCCGGCATCATTGCCATTAATCTGGACCAGGGTGATTTCCTGATTGGCGCCGAAATTACTAATGGCACGGACGACGTGATCCTGGTGTCGGATGGCGGCAAGGCGGTCTGGTTCGACGAGGAAGATGTGCGGGTCATGGGGCGTGCCACTCGCGGCGTGCGCGGCATGCGCTTGCAGGGCACGCAGCAGGTGTTGTCGTTACTGATCGCCCAGCACGATCAGCAGACGGTGCTGGTGGCGACCGAAAATGGCTATGGCAAGCGTACCGTGCTGGCGGACTTCCGCCATTCCGGCCGCGGCACGCAGGGTGTCATGGCGATTGCTACTTCGGCCCGTAACGGCCGTGTGGTTGCGGCTAAACTGGTCAACGACGAAGACGAGATCATGCTGATCACAACCGGCGGCGTTTTGATCCGCACCCGCGTCGCGGAAATTCGTGAACTTGGACGCGCGACACAGGGCGTTACCCTGATCAATTTGGGCGACGGTGAAAAGCTCTCGGGACTGGAAAAGATCGTGGAAACGGACGATGGTGAAGTGGGCGACCAGGATGTCGGCTTCGTTGAAAACGGCACAATAGAAAATGGCGAGCAAGGAACCGGTACCGCTGCGTCAGGTGAAACAGAGGGCGAGGCCTGATATGGCGCGACTCTGGAATTTCAGCGCCGGTCCTGCTGTACTGCCGCAGGAGGTGTTGACCCAGGTTCAGGGCGAGATGCTGGACTGGCATGGCTCCGGCATGTCGGTCATGGAGATGAGTCATAGAGGCCGGGAATTCACCGGCATCATCGAACAGGCGGAAGCCGATCTGCGGACGCTGCTGAGCGTCCCGGACAATTATCGCATCCTGTTCATGCAGGGGGGGGCGCTGGCCGAGAACGCCCTCATACCACTCAATCTGCTGGGCAAGAAAACCGCCGCTGATTATGTGGTTACGGGTTCCTGGTCGGCAAAGTCCGCGCAAGAGGCGGGCAAATATTGCACTGTCAATCTTGCCGCCAGCAGTCAGACGGATGGCTACACCAGCGTGCCAGCGCTTCAGTCCTGGCAATTGTCAGATGACCCGGCTTATCTTTTCATCTGTACCAATGAAACCATAGGCGGCGTAGAGTATGGATTTACGCCTGACATGGCAACATTGGGCCACCCTGATTTGCCTATCGTGGCTGACATGTCTTCGCATATATTGTCACGCCCGGTGGATGTTTCCAAATATGGTCTGATCTTTGGAGGCGCACAGAAGAACATCGGGCCGGCCGGATTGACCTTGGTCATTGTGCGAGATGACTTGTTGGGATACGCCCGTCGCGAGTGTCCCAGTGCCTTCGATTTTAGAATCGTCGCTGACAATGGCTCCATGTACAACACGCCGCCTACTTTTGCCATCTATGTTGCCGGCCTCGTATTTCAGTGGATCAAGCGTCAAGGAGGGTTGGCCGCCATGGAACAAATGAATGTTCGCAAGGCCCGGACGCTATACCAAGCCATTGATGACAGCGCCGGTTTCTACCGCAACCCGGTAGAGTTGCATAGCCGCTCGCGCATGAACGTGCCGTTCCTGCTGGCCGATGAAACACTGTATGACATGTTCCTGGCGGAGGCTAAACAGGCTGGTTTGGTGTCGCTCAAGGGCCACAAGTCAGTGGGTGGCTTGCGCGCTTCCATCTACAACGCCATGCCGGAGGAGGGCGTCAAGGTTCTGGTGGAATTCATGCAGCAATTTGCGCGCGTGCGTGGCTAGTGGAAATTATTCAGGCTTGCAGAAATCCCTGTAAATCCTGAGAATCTTGTAAATCCCGCTCATTAAGGCTCGCCAGTGTCAGACGAACTCAAGAAATGCCGTGAACAGATCGATGCCATCGATGACCAGTTACTGCAACTTGTCAGCCAACGGGCGCGTCTGGCCCATGCCATCGGCAGCCTCAAGAATGGTGGGCCGATCTACCGCCCAGAGCGTGAGGCCCAGGTATTGCGCCGATTGCTGCAACAGAATCAGGGTCCCTTGTGTGGGGAAGCTGTAACAGCCATCTTCCGCACCGTAATGTCAAATTGCCGGGCGCTTGAAAAGGCAATCAGCGTTGCCTTCCTGGGGCCGCTTGGCACCTATAGCGAAGAAGCGGCCAACAAGCAATTTGGCGGGTTGTCGCACCCGGTGCAATGCGCATCGATCGATGAAGTGTTTCATAGTGTTCAGGCTGGCACCGTCGATTATGGCGTAGTGCCGGTAGAGAATTCGACGGAAGGAGCCATCGGTCGCACGCTGGACCTGTTGCTCGCCACTAATCTGCAGATCTGCGGTGAAGTGGCGCTATCGGTGCATCATCACCTGCTGACGCGCGTCACAGACATGGCCTCGATCACAAGAGTTTATTCGCATGCGCAATCGCTGGCGCAATGCCATGAATGGTTGAGTTGTCATCTGCCGGGCGTGGAATGCCAGGCCGTAGCCAGCAATTCCGAAGCGGCGCGACTGGCCGCAGACAATCCACAAGTGGCTGCGATTGCCAGTCGGCGGGCTGGCGACTTGTTTAATCTCACGTCCCTGGCCGAAAATATAGAAGATGATCCGCGCAATACCACGCGTTTCCTGGTGCTGTCCAATCACGATGTTGGCGCTTCCGGACAGGACAAGACCTCGCTGGCAATGGCAACCCGCAACGTGCCCGGTGCCGTACTCGGCCTGCTGGAGCCTCTCGCCAAACATGGCGTCAGCATGAGCAAACTGGAGTCGCGTCCAGCGCATACCGGCATGTGGGAATACATCTTCTACGTCGATATCGAAGGCCATCGTAGCGACGCCAAGGTGACGGAAGCACTCAGGGAGTTGAACGAACGTGCTGCCTTCCTCAAGGTGCTCGGCTCCTATCCGGTCGCAGTCATTTAATTCTGAAATAAAGTTCAAGCCGGAAGATGTTACATAGAACACGGAATGTTGCGTATTTTTGGTGCTCTGAGCATTCCCATTGAGATGAACATCAAGACCCCACCACTATTACTTTACTCCTTGAACTCTGTGGCTAATTGCTTTTAAGGTTTCTATCTATGATCCACTCCTGTGACCTGGCGCCCGCTTATGTGCGCGCCATTGCCCCTTACCAGCCCGGCAAGCCGATCTCCGAGTTGGCACGCGAATTTGGCCTGTCCGAACAGTCCATCGTCAAGCTGGCCTCCAATGAGAATCCTCTGGGGGTGAGCCCTAAGGCATTGCAGGCGATGCAGGAGGCGCTGACAGACATTGCGCGCTACCCGGATGGTAACGGTTTCGTGCTGAAGGATGCTCTGTGCCGCCGTTTTGGCGTGGCGCTTCCACAGATCGTGCTTGGCAACGGTTCCAATGATGTTCTTGAACTGGCGGCTCATGCTTATCTGGAACCCGGTGTCGAAGCGATCTACGCGCAACATGCCTTTGCCGTGTATCCGCTGGTGACGCAGGCGATGGGCGCGATTGGCGTCAAGGTCAAAGCGCGCGATTTCGGTCATGATCTGCCTGCCATGCTCGTTGCCATTACATCGAAAACGCGCATGCTGTTCATCGCCAACCCCAACAATCCGACTGGCACCCTGCTTTCTAAACCAGAGCTGTTGGCCTTTCTGCGTGACGTACCAAAACACGTGCTGGTGGTACTGGACGAAGCCTACGATGAATATTTGCCGGAGGAGTTAAAGTCAGAAAGTATTGCCTGGCTGGCGGAATTCGAGAATCTGATCGTGACTCGTACCTTCTCCAAGGCTTATGGACTCGCGGGTTTACGTGTCGGTTTTGCACTGGCTCACCCTTTGGTCGCCGATTTACTCAACCGGGTGCGGCAACCTTTCAACGTTAACACTTTGGCACTGGTAGCCTCGGCAGCAGCGCTGCAGGACGGCGACTTCGTGCGACGCAGTCGTGAACAAAATGACGCCGGCATGGCGCAGATCACGGCAGGGGTCAGGAATTTGGGACTGGATTACATTCCGTCCTTCGCCAATTTTGTCAGCGTGCGCATCCCTGATGCCGGGACAGTCTATCGCCGCCTGTTGGAGCATGGTGTGATTGTGCGCCCGGTGGCCAATTACGAGATGCCCGATTATTTGCGCGTCAGCATCGGTCTGGCTTCTGAGAATGCACGCTTCCTGCAGGTGCTGGCACAGGTGATCTAGGACCTTGTCTGTTATGGAATGAGGGCATCCAGCGTGTAGCTGGCCTGGTTGTCCAGACCGAGGTGTTTGACCAGAGAGGGCATGACTCCGCTTAGTGTCTGTTGCAAGTTCCACGGCGGGTTGATGATATAGAGGCCGCTGCCGTGCATGCCAAAGCCTTCTGTTGACTGCGCCTGCACGGTCAGGGTGACATGCAGCCAGCTGGGCAGGGCCAGTTTTTTTAGTTTCTCCACCATCATCAAAGGTTCGCGCCGTTGCAGAAGCGGATACCAGATGATGTAGGTGCCGGTGTTAAAGCGCTGCAGACTGTCTTTTAGCATGTCCACGACCCGAACATAATCCTGTTTTTCCTCATACGGCGGATCGATTAGCACCACGGCGCGGCGCGGCGGCGGCGGCAACAATGCCTTGATGCCGGCAAAGCCATTTTCGGCCTCGATGATGACGTTGCGGCCGGCATCCTTGAAGCTGCGGCGCAGGAATTTAGCATCGGTTGGGTGTAGTTCGAACAGTCGCATGCGGTCATCTGTCCCCAGTTGTGTCCTGGCAATCATCGGTGAGCCTGGATAAAACCGGAGTTTGCCGTCGTGATTGAAGCTTTTGACCAGCGTGACGTATTCCGTCAGTGGCGAAGGCAGGTCAGTGCGACTCCACAGACGACTGATGCCAGTTTCAAATTCGGCATTTTGCGCGGCATAACCCTGATCCAATGCGTACATGCCGGCACCGGCATGGGTGTCGATATACCACCAGGGTTTGCCTTTCTGTGCAAAATATTTCAGCACCTGTAACAGGACCAGATGTTTCATCACGTCGGCATGATTGCCGGCATGGAAGGCGTGGCGGTAACTGAGCATTAGAAACTTTGTGTCAAAGATTGACGCCGAAACGCCTGAGCAAGGGTAACAGTGCAAAATAGCAGACGATTGTTGCGGCAGCGGAAAGTGACAGACTGAGCCAGAAATTGACACCAATTCGAAGTAGTAATGGAAAGATCAGGAACAGGACCAGAGACGGCAGCACCAGCCAGAAGATCTGGGTCGAAAGGTCGGCAATCTGATTTGCTGGAGTCGCCTCAATATGCAGCCAGATGAAGGCCAGCAAGGACGTCAACGGCAAGGCGGCGAGCAAGGCCGCCAGACTGGAATGACGCCGAGCCAGTTCCGAAATGGTGGCAATTAACAGGGCGGAAATCAGCACTTTGAGTGCGAAATAGAGCATGGATGAAAATCTGATGCAGTGCAATCGCATATTATAGTCTGTAATTTCAAAAGGCAGTCAGACACGTATTTTTAGCTTATCTGATGTTACAAATTTCCTGTGCCATTTGAGGCCGGATCAGCATTTTCTGGAGTATGATGAAGACGTTTAGTAGCCTGCGTCTTGAATAGCCTTTGGTGGCTTAATTTCTGACGACTTGGATCTTCATCAAGGAGATATCATGTCAATTAGCTTAAACAGTTCCACCAGCAACGTTAACTTGTCCCAGCAGCTCCAGCAGGCGCAACAGACCTTGCAGGCGCAACTGGTGCAGCAGGCTCAAGCAGAACGCCAATCTCAGGCTGAGCAGATGAAGCAAGCTCAACTGGTACAGCAAGACCAGCAGGCGGTGCAGGCATTGCAGGCTCAGGCTAATTCAGCCAGTTTGTCCAGTTCGGTGAACTCTGCCACCTCCGCCAACTCTGCCACAACAAGTTCGTCGACTCAGCAATCAAACCTGGTTTTGCAAGCGCTGCAAGTCCAACAGAGTCTCCAAAAATCCCAGCAAGTTGCACAGCAGCGGCAAGCGTTGCAACTCCAGCAAATGCAACAGGCAATGCAAACGCAGTTGGCGTTGCAGCAGCAGCAAGTCCCAAAGTCCCAGCCGGGGCAACCTGTGGGCACCATTATTAACGTCGCGGCCTGATTTAGTTTGTCCGGTAACGGGCCATGTGCACGCCACCTAGTTTGGCGATTTCAATGATGGCAAGGTCGCCGCTGCTGACCCGACCAAAGTCTGGCGGTAGCAGAAAATAAAGTAGGGGACTGGTTTGATGTTGCAGGCTACCGGTAGCGAGTTGCCAGTCGTCCCAAGCCGACTGTGGCGGCAGGACAGTAGATCCATTTTGCAGGCCACGTTCCAGTATTGCCTGTTTTTCCTGTCCAATGACCAGATTCCATA
The DNA here is from genome assembly GCA_903824575.1 of uncultured Methylobacillus sp. Classification (GTDB taxonomy): domain Bacteria; phylum Pseudomonadota; class Gammaproteobacteria; order Burkholderiales; family Methylophilaceae; genus CAIJXJ01. The sequence continues at coordinate 14,990 of CAIJXJ010000022.1, read as the reverse complement.
TTTCAACTGATACCAGTCGATTGCTGTCAATGTTCGGTTGCGTATCAATCAGTCTTGCCTGTGGCGGCAACGGTTCTATAACGACTTGGACTGCCTCAGGGTCGGGAAATTGCATGAACAGGAATTTGGCCACAAATGGGTCGGGTTCCGTATTCTTCATGTTGATAGGGCGCAACTCCCGCTCTTGGCGTAACTGAGCGTCGACCACGCTGCCTACAGCGTGGTCGACGGCTTGGGTGGCGACGGAGGAGGCGATCTGTTGGGCCACCGAGCCACCCAGGCAGCCTGATAACAGCGCTGTCTGCAGGAGGGCTACGAGGATTGGCGGGAGTGACTGACTGGGTCGCGCCATGGATTCATTTTCTGTTGATGGCCGCCGCCGGGTCTTCGTCGCTTCCTGCCAGATGGGCATCACGCGCTGGCAGTACGTCGGCAACCAGAGCCAGGCTTTTCCAAGGCGGGGCTGGGGCTGCACATTCGGCCCTGGGGGTAAACACGGATTCCTCGATCAGTTGCAGCTTGTGGATGTAGCGCGGGCAGTTGGGGAATACCTCGCGCACATGCACGCGAATGATCAGTTGCGCTTCCGGATGTTCGGCCAGCAGCGGATCGTCGTGGTCTATGCTGGCTATTCCGTTGACGCGCAGCCTGGATTGGCGTTCAAAATCGACGAACAGCATGCCGATGTTCGGGTTGGCCAGCACGTTGCCGGCGGACATGTACATGCCATTGCCGTCATAGATCGGGAATGCCAGCGTGGTCTCATCAACGATGCGGACGAAGCCTGTGGGACCGCCCTTGTAGGAGCAGTTGGCTTGGCCCTGATCATCAACGGTCGCCAGAAAAAACATGTTGCGCGCCAGAATGTATGCTTGATCTTCCGGGCTGATGGTCGCGGCGATGATCGTTTCCTGCAACCGATCTGCCAGTCTGCGGCTGTCGAATTTTTCCTGTAATGCCAATTGATTTGGGTGAAACATGTTATTCCCCTCGCACCCAGGCCAAGGCTGGATCAAAGTCGTCAAACACCTGCAGGTCTGCCTCGGTGAACACGCGTGTGATCCATGCGCTCCATTCCTGCCATTCGCTGCCGGCTACCAGGGCCACGCGCTCGAAGTCCTTTGCATGTTGGCGGGTGAAGCGGATTTCATTCCAGGCGACGTCGAGGGTGAAACTGGCCATGTCACGCAGGTCAACCAGCAGGTTGACGCGACCGTGAAACTGGAGTGCGTGATTAACTACGTTTTCCAGTTCCTTGAAATCCTGCAATGTGAATTCGCCCAGTACTGCGGTAATAACCAGTTCAGGGGCTGCGTTATTGATGGTAATCATGCAATTTCCTTGAGGGGTTCTAGGACGCCTACAGTGTAGGCGCTTGAACGGATTTGTCAAAACCCGCGCTGTAAGCCAGGCTAACGATGCCACTGATGACGATGATCGCCACTCCCGCCCATCCTGACATCGACAGCGTTTCATGCCACAGCATGAATCCAAAAGCACTGGACAGAATGACGGTGCTATAGGCAAGACTGGCTGCGACCAGTGGTTCACCGTTGCGATAAGAACGCGTCATGGCGAGTTGCGCCAGCGTGGCACAGGCGCCCATGGCGAATAGCAATTCAAGATCCGGCAACGTCACGCTATGAAACGGGTGCATCAGCATCCACAGGCAGCTACCAACGCTGCACACCAGAGTGAAGTAAAATACGGTGCGCCATTCCGGTTCACCCAGTTGTCCCAGTTGTGTGATTTGCCGGTAGGCAATGCCTGCCAGCAGGCCGGAGCCTAGACCTAGCAGGGTGGGAAGCCATTTTCCGCCCTGGACGCCGGGTTGCAGTAGCAGGGCGACCCCAACGAAGCCGAGACCGATGGCGAATAGCAAAATGGGTTTGGACTGTCTGGGCATGTAATGCAAAGTAAGCGCTGCCAGAAACAGAGGTGCTGTATAGTTGAGTGTGACTGCCAATGCCAGCGGCAGGCACGTGATGGCGTAAAAATAAAGCGCGAGCGAGGCGAATCCCAGCAGGCTGCGCGACAGATGCAGTTTCAAATAAGGGGTCGCCAGGGATTTGTGGCGATGACGGGTCATGATGAAGATGGTACAGAGGCCGAACAGAGAGCGATAGAACACCAGTTCGTTGCTGCAAAATTTTTGTGAGCCAATCTTGACCAGCGCCCCCATGCAGGCGAAGAACAGGCCGGCGACCAGCATCCAGAGATTGCCGCGAGTGGTTGGTTTCATGGGAATGTATTGATTAAGTAATAAACTGCAATTAAACCACGGGTCGCAATTTAGTTTGTGGTTTAACCAACGTTATTTCAGGTGTGGCTCCAGTTGGGCGCGCAGCCACAGGTGAAAATGCTCCATGCCGGTTTCCATCGGATGCTGGTATGGGCCGAATTCGTCCTGGCCCATCGCGAACAGGGCTGCCCTGCCGTCGTGCATGCGCTGGCAGATGTCCTCGTCTTCGATGGCTGTTTCCATGTAAGCCGCCTGTTCTGCTGCGATGAATTCTCGTTCGAACAAGGCAATGTCTTCAGGGTAGTAGAACTCGACTACGTTGCTGCAGGCGTTAGGGCCGCGCGGAATGAGGTGGGACACCACCAGTACGTGTGGATACCATTCAATCATGAGAAATGGATAATAGACCATCCAGATGGCGCCGTATTTCGGCAATTGGCTGTTGCCATACTTGAGGACCTGCTGTTGCCAGCGGTGGTAGGCGGGGGAACCTGCATGGTGCAGGGCGTCTTTGATGCCGACCGATTGTACGCTATACCACGTGCCGAATTCCCAGGTCAGGTCGTCGCAATCGACGAAGTTGCCGAGGCCGGGATGGAACGGTGCAACGTGGTAATCTTCCAGGTAGACTTCGATGAAGGTCTTCCAGTTGAAAGCATATTCATCGATCATCACGCGGTCGAGCATGAAGCCGGTGAAATCGAAATCCTTGAAAAATCCCAGATCACCTAGGTCCCGGGCCACATCGCGAGAACTGTCGAACAGCAGGCCGTTCCAGTTCTGTAAGGGTTTGGTGGCCAGATTCAGGCAGGGTTGTCTGGAAAAATGTGGTGCGCCCATCAGGTCACCTTGCAAATCATAGGTCCAGCGATGCAGGGGGCAGACGATATTCTGCGTCTGACCGTGTCCTTTCAGTATCAGCGCTTGGCGGTGGCGGCAGATGTTACTGACAAGTTCGATAGCGCGCTTATTGTGCACCAGAGTCTTGCCATGATTCATCCATTCCAGAGTGCGGTAGTCACCCATCTCAGGCACCATCAGTTCATGGCCGACATAGATTGGCGCATGAGGAAACAGAACCTGCTGTTCCAGCGCGTAGATGCTGGGATCGACATACCATGCAACCGGCAATTGGGGTCTGGAGGGGCGCTGGCCGTTGGTTGTGTGGGCAAGATGCATAGGTTTGCGAGGCTTCAGGTCTCGCCCGAAGAGTGGTTTGACTAAAAAATTAACCCGTTATTTTGCCCGAACAGGGGAATTTTTCAAGCTGGAGCAAGTGAAAAATCAGCAACACACCTCCGATGAAGGCAAATAAAGCGGATAAAACTAAGGGGTTATCCTGCTCGTCTTTATCCTGCAGAGTCAGTAGCTGTCAGGCGCGCTCCCGTTGCCCTGCCTTGCCCGTGCGGGCGTTTTGCGGTACCCTTACCCGCTTCTGACGCTGGCGAAAACTTGAGCATGACATGAAAAATCCGCTGGATTCCATTACTGGAACGATTGTTTCCGGGCTTGTTCTGACCCTGCTGCTTTACTTTTTTCTTGTCAATTGCATCTTGGTGCGGGTTTAAGTCATGGATTTTGTTCCTGCACTCGCTCGCTGGATCCACTTTCTGTCCGGCATTACCTGGGTCGGTTTGTTGTTCTATTTTAATCTGGTCCAGATACCGGCGTTGAAAGACGCTACGCTAGACGGCACGGCGATCGGCATTACACGCCACATTGCGCCGCGCGCTTTGCTGTGGTTCCGCTGGTCGGCGCTGGTGACATGGCTGGCGGGAGCCGCATTGCTGGGACCGCACTTGCCAGCGGCCTTTCTATTACGGCCTGAAATGGCGCCGATCGGTATAGGAGCTTGGCTTGGCACCATCATGCTGCTTAATGTATGGGGGCTGATTTGGCCTAACCAGAAGAAGATTTTGGGGTTGAAGCCTGCAACTGACGATGAGAAGGCCCGGGCGCGCCGAGTGGCGATGCTGGCGTCCCGTACCAACATGATGCTGGCGATTCCCATGTTGTTTTTCATGGCGGGCGGCTTGTCGCACCGGGCTGTTTTCGGCTTCTAATTTGTAACAAAATTTTTGGCAAGTGGCGGCGTTGGCCGCCGTTATTGTTTTTGTGGTGAAAATAATCATGACACAACATTTAATGAATACCTACGGCAGACTGCCCGTCACCTTCGTCAAGGGCGAGGGCGTCTGGCTTTGGGATGATCAGGGTAACAAGTATCTGGATGCGCTGGCTGGCGTCGCGGTCAACGGCCTGGGCCATGCGCATCCTGGACTGGTGCGAGCGATCAGCGAACAGGTCGGGCGTTTGATTCATGTCTCCAATATTTACAGAATCGCCGAACAGGAACGACTGGCCGATCGTCTGTGCGAGATTGCCGGCATGGATCGGGTTTTTCTGTGCAATTCCGGTTGTGAGGCCAATGAGGCCGCCATCAAGTTGGCGCGGCTTTATGGTCACGGCAAGGGTATCGAGAGTCCGGCCATTATTGTCATGGACAAGTCGTTTCACGGCCGAACCATGGCAACGCTGTCTGCCACCGGTAACAGGAAAGTGCAAGCCGGCTTCGAGCCGCTGGTGCCAGGCTTCGTGCGCGTGCCTTTCGATGATCTGGACGCCGTCCGTCATGTCGCCCAACATAACCCTGCTGTGGTCGCCGTGCTGGTGGAGCCGGTGCAGGGCGAAGGTGGCATCAATATTCCAAAGGATGGCGCCGCCTATCTGCAAGGCTTGCGCGAAATCTGCGATCAAAATGGCTGGCTCTTGATGCTGGATGAAGTGCAGACTGGCGTAGCCCGCACCGGTACCTGGTTCGCCTTTCAGCACACCGGCATTCAGCCGGATGTGATGTCGCTGGCCAAGGGTCTGGGCTCTGGGGTGCCGATTGGTGCCTGCCTCGCGAGGGGTATTGCGGCAGGGGTGTTTACGCCAGGTAAGCATGGTTCGACCTTCGGCGGCAATCCTCTGGCCTGTGCGGCGGCTCTCGCAACTCTGGAGGCGATTGAGGCCGAGAACCTGCTGGCGCATGCCGAGCAACTGGGTGACTGGATCAGGCAGGCATTGTTGGATGCCCTGGAGGGTGTGGCTGGCGTGGTGACAGTGCGCAACAGCGGGCTCATGCTTGGTATCGAGCTGGATCGTCCCTGTGCTGATCTGGTCAAGTTGGCCTTGGCTGCTGGTCTTCTGATTAATGTCACGGCGGAAACCGTGGTGCGTTTGCTGCCGCCTCTGGTGATGCGGTCGGATGAAGCAAAGCAATTGGTCGACAGGCTCGCACCCCTGATTAAAAACTTTTTGAGTCAATGATCATAATATCATGGCAATTAAACACTTTTTGCAATTCAAGGATTTGAACCGTGAGGAACTGGATTACCTGTTCGAGCGTACGCGCTGGATCAAGCAACAGTTCAAGTCCTACCAGCAGTACTGGCCGCTGACCGACCGTACGCTGGTGATGATCTTCGAGAAGGCCAGTACCCGTACACGCTTGTCGTTTGAGGCTGGCATGCAGCAGCTTGGTGGCTCGGCGATTTACCTCAATACGCGTGATTCGCAACTAGGCCGTGGTGAACCGGTGGAAGACGCGGCACAAGTGATTTCGCGCATGTCTGACATCGTCATGATCCGTACCTTCGAGCAGGAGATCATCGAGCGCTTTGCAGCAAACTCACGCGTACCGGTGGTCAACGGACTGACCAATGAATACCATCCGTGCCAGATTCTGGCCGACATCTATACCTACATTGAGCATAGAGGTCCGATTCAGGGTAAGACTGTGGCGTGGATTGGTGACTCCAATAACGTCTGCAACACCTGGTTGCAGGCGGCGGAAGTGCTGGATTTTAATGTGCATGTATCAACTCCCCCAGGTTATCAGGTTGAATTGGAGCGTGCCGGGCTCTACGGTCACGCCCATTACGAAGAATTCTCCGACCCAATGGAAGCCGCGCGCGGTGCGGACCTCGTGACTACAGACGTGTGGACCTCAATGGGCTTCGAGGCCGAAAACGAGGAACGCATGATTGACTTCGCTGACTGGCAGGTCGATGCCGACATGATGAAAGTGGCTGCCACGGACGCCGTGTTCATGCACTGCCTGCCGGCACACCGCGGCGAAGAAGTCGCAGCTGAGGTTATCGACGGTCCGCAAAGCGTAGTCTGGGATGAGGCAGAAAATCGCCTGCATACACAGAAGGCACTGATGGAGTATTTGTTGCTTGGTAAGGTCGATCTAAAATAGGGCACGGGCAGGCGATTTCAGCGCAGGCTAACCCGGCGAAGCTGGTGTTAAGCCGCGAAGCGGCGGCCGTAGCTAAAACCGCAGGCACACCCAAAAGGCTCTGATGGAATACTTATTGTTGGGGCGTGCAGAGAAGTAGCAAAGATGGCGTACAGTCTGTGTAGGGTGGGTTAGCTGTTCACGGCGTAACCCATCATCGAAAAACTGGTGGCTTGCAGCCTGATCCACCCTAAGATTTGGATGTTTTGAAATTATGAGCGATATCAAAAAAGTAGTGTTGGCTTACTCGGGCGGCTTGGATACCTCGGTCATCCTCAAGTGGTTGCAGGACGAATACAGTTGCGAGGTGGTGACTTTTACCGCCGATGTCGGCCAGGGCGAAGAACTGGAACCTGCGCGCGAGAAGGCCAAGAAGTTTGGTATCAAGGAAATTTACATCGATGACTTGCGCGAGGAATTCGTGCGTGATTTCGTGTTCCCGATGTTTCGCGCCAACACCGTTTATGAAGGCGAATATCTGCTTGGCACCTCCATCGCCCGTCCGCTGATTGCCAAGCGTCTGATCGAGATTGCGCGCGAGACTAATGCCGATGCGATTTCTCATGGTGCCACCGGTAAGGGCAATGATCAGGTGCGTTTTGAGCTGGGTGCCTATGCACTCAACCCCAATATCAAGGTGATCGCGCCGTGGCGAGAGTGGGATTTGTTGTCGCGGGAGAAGCTGATGGCTTACGCCGAAAAGCATGGTATTCCGGTGGACATGAAGCACAAGCAGGGTGGTTCCCCGTACTCCATGGATGCCAACCTGCTGCATATCTCCTTCGAAGGCCGTCACTTGGAAGATCCGGCGATGGAAGCCGAGGAATCCATGTGGCGTTGGACGGTCAGCCCGGAAAATGCACCGGATGCGGCCGAATATCTGGACATCGAATATGTGCACGGCGACCCGGTGGCCTTGAATGGCAAGAAACTGGCACCGCATGAACTGCTGGCCGAGTTGAATCGTCTGGGCGGCAAGCATGGCATCGGTCGATTGGATTTGGTGGAGAATCGCTACGTTGGTATGAAGTCCCGTGGTTGTTATGAAACCCCGGGTGGCACCATCATGCTAAAGGGTCATCGCGCCATCGAATCGTTGACGCTGGATCGCGAAGTGGCGCATCTGAAGGACGACTTGATGCCGCGCTATGCCAGTCTGATCTATAACGGTTACTGGTGGAGTCCGGAGCGGGTCGCCTTGCAGACTTTGATTGATCATACGCAGAGCCACGTCAATGGCTTCGTGCGCGTCAAACTTTACAAGGGCAATGTCATCGTGGTCGGCCGCGACAGCGCTACCGATTCTTTGTTTGATTCCAGCATCGCTACCTTCGAGGATGATGCCGGGGCCTATGACCAGAAGGACGCCGGCGGCTTCATCAAGTTGAACGCCTTACGTATGCGCATTGCCGCCAATCTGCGTAACCGGAAGAAATAATCTGGTGTCCAGCTTTGTGGTCTACGACTCTACCTTGCGCGATGGTGCGCAGGCGCAGGGCGTTTCTTTTTCGGTGGAAGATAAGCTCAAGATTGTCGAACGTTTGGACGAGCTTGGCATAGGCTATATCGAAGCGGGTAATCCAGGGTCGAATCCAAAGGACCTGGAATTTTTTGCTCGAGTCGGCGCGCTCAAACTCAAGAACGCCAAGATCATCGCCTTTGGAAGCACGCGCAAGGTTGGCATTGCCGTCGAGGCTGACCAGAATCTGCAATCGCTACTGGCCGCCAATACCCCTGCCGTCGCCATCTTCGGCAAAAGTTGGGATTATCAGGTCACTGACATCCTGCGTACCAGGCTGGACGAGAATTTGCGCATGATTTCCTCCACCGTGGCTTATCTGAAGAGCCGCGGCCGCGAGGTTGTGTTCGATGCCGAGCATTTCTTCGATGGCTACCGCGCCAATCCGGATTACGCCATAGAGACCTTGGCTGCGGCCGCTAATGCCGGTGCCGATACACTTTGCCTGTGTGATACCAATGGCGGGACCTTTCCCAGTGATATCTATGCCATTACGCAACTCGTGATCAGGCGCTTCACTACCCAGATTGGCATACATTGTCATAACGATTCTGAAATGGCCGTGGCCAATTCCATTGCTGCAGTGCAAGCTGGCGCCGTGCAGGTGCAGGGCACCATCAACGGCATCGGTGAGCGTTGCGGCAATGCGAATCTTTGCTCCATCATTCCCAGTCTGCAACTCAAGCTTGGCCTGACAGGTATTCCTTCCGACAATTTGAAGCATTTAACCTCGGTGGCCCGTTTCGTCAGCGAAGTCGCCAATGTTACTCTTGGCGACAAGGCGCCGTTTGTCGGCAATGATGCGTTCTCGCATAAGGGCGGCATGCATATCGACGCCGTTGCTAAGAACCCGATTTCCTATGAACACATCGACCCTGCTCAGGTCGGCAATGTACGCCACATTCTGGTGTCGGAGGTGGCCGGCCGCAGCGCGTTGTTGGCCAAGATCCATGCGGTGGATGCCACACTTAACAAGGATTCTCCAGACACCAAGCGTGTACTCGAACACTTGAAAGTCCTGGAGCATGAAGGCTATCAGTTCGAGAGCGCAGAAAGCTCTTTCGAATTATTGTTGTACAAGTTGCTCGGCCGTTACCAACCTTTTTTCGAATTGAAGGAATATACGGTCGTCATTCATGAGCCAGCTAAAAATGGCATCAATTCTTCCGCCACCATCAGGATCGCGGTAAATGGCCAGGAAGAAAATACCTCGGCAGATGGCGATGGCCCGGTTAACGCGCTGGATAAGGCCATGCGTCGTGCGCTTGAGCGCTTTTACCCTGCAATCAGGGAAGTAAAGCTGACGGACTACAAGGTGCGCGTGCTGGACTCGGACAAGGCCTCTGCTGCCCGTGTGCGGGTATTGATCGAGTCGGCGGACCAGTTCGGGAACTGGACCACGATAGGCGTTTCGACCGACATCATCGATGCCTCCTGGCGCGCCCTGATCGACGCCATCGAATATAAGCTGATGCGGGATCAGGAACGGGCAACGACCCTAAACTAACGAACGTTAGCGCATTAATGGAGTCAGGAATGAGCAAAATATATAAACTTCCGCCAGTTACTCCTGGCGAAATGCTGCTTGAAGAGTTCCTGAAACCACGATAGGCATCAGGTGGCGCTGAACGGAAGCATTGGTGTTCAACGAACGGATCGAAGTCCTCTAATAACAAATGTGTCCAACTTGATTGTTCCTGATTAGGCCGGCTTAATTGTTCGCCAGTGCTTTAGTCAAAGCTTGGTGAATCGGCGTCAACACCACCAACTTGAGCTGTTCCTGATCCAGCGGGCGCAGGGTGACTTGCTGAAAGCAGATCAGTCCCTGCGCCGGGTGGTTGAATTCGCGCCGCCCGCCTTGGCGTTCCAGTACGTCATGCTGCTTCCAGAAGCTGTCGAACTCCTGGCTGGTTTGAGACAATTCTGTGATCAGCAGTTGCAATGCCGGTTCCTCCAGTCGGCTGCGACAATCGGCGCGGAATTCCGCCACCAGACGTCGCGCCCGGTTCTCCCAGTTGACGACGAATAGCCGGGCTGCCTGGGACTGAAACACATAGCGCAACAGATTGGGTGGGGGGTGATTCGCTGGTTTTGTTTGGTCTAACCATCCGCTGAATAGTCGGGTGGCTGCGGGGTTCCACGCCAGCAGATCCCAATAACGCCCCATTAGATAGGCTGGAATCTTGATGTTCTTGATCATGTCTAGCAACGCATCGGGAGCGCTATCTTCTTCCAGGTCCGCGCTGCGCGGATCGCGTCGTCCTGCGATTTCAAACAGGTAGACCCGTTCCGAGCGCGATAACTTCAAGGCTTGTGCGATGCGGTCGAGCGCGTCGGCAGAGATGTTGACTTCGCGCCCCTGCTCGATCCAGGTATACCAGGTGGAGCTGATATTGGCGAGTTGCGCCACTTCTTCACGCCTCAGCCCCGGGGTGCGGCGCCGGCTTCCTGCTGGAAATCCGAAGGCTGCCGGGGGGCTGCGGTGACGCAGCGTTTGTAGAAATTCAGCTAGTTCCTGTTTGCCCGTGTCCATGAGTTTCCCGCCAGCCTGTTAATATTGGTACTAGTATAAACACTATTATTGTTCCGGTATCGATTCATCGTTATGATGCCTATCGAGTGAATTTTTGGTAGTTGAATATTGATTCTAGGAGTTGCCATGGCTGGAAAAACGCTTTATGACAAGTTGTGGGAGTCGCATGTGGTCCATGAGGATGAGGACGGTACCTGTCTGATCTATATCGATCGGCATCTGGTTCATGAGGTGACCAGTCCTCAGGCCTTCGAGGGCCTGCGTTTGTCAGGCCGCAAGCCATGGCGCAGCACCTCCATCGTAGCGAATCCGGACCACAACACCCCGACCGATCACTGGGAACGCGGCATCCTCGACCCGATCTCGCGTCTGCAGGTGGAAACTTTGGATCAGAACATCAAGGATTTCGGTGCATTGGTTTATTTCCCGTTCAAGCATGAAAACCAGGGCATCATCCACGTCATCGGGCCGGAAAACGGTACGACCTTGCCGGGCATGACGGTGGTTTGTGGCGACAGCCATACCTCGACGCACGGTGCATTCGGGGCGCTCGCCCACGGCATCGGGACGTCCGAGGTGGAACACGTGCTGGCCACTCAGACCCTGATCGCCAAGAAGTCCCTTCGCATGCTGGTCAACATCGATGGCCAATTGGGCCGTGGCGTGACCGCCAAGGATGTCGCCCTTGCCGTTATCGGCAGGATAGGCACTGCCGGTGGCAATGGTTATGCCATCGAGTTCGCGGGTTCCGTGATCCGCAATCTGTCGATGGAAGGCCGCATGACGATCTGCAACATGGCGATCGAAGCTGGTGCTCGTGCCGGCCTGATCGCGGCCGACGACAAGACCACTGCCTATTTGAAGGGGCGCCTGCATGCCCCCAAGGGTGCGGACTGGGATAAGGCCGTGGCTTACTGGAACACCTTGCATTCGGATGAAGATGCTGTATTCGATAGTGTCATTGAACTGCGTGCGGAAGATCTCGCCCCGCAGGTGACTTGGGGAACATCCCCTGAGCAGGTTTTGCCGATCGGCGGCCGAGTTCCAGACCCGGCAGCCGAGACGGATCCAGTCAAGCGTACCGGCATCGAGCGTGCCTTGCTATACATGGGGTTGACCGCCAATACCCCGATCGAGGAAATCTATCTTGACAAGGTGTTCATCGGCTCCTGCACCAATTCGCGCATCGAAGACTTGCGCGCTGCCGCCAGCATGGTAAAGGGGCAAAAGAAGGCTGCCAGTGTCAAGCAGGTGCTGATTGTGCCTGGTTCCGGCATCGTCAAGCGCCAAGCGGAAGAAGAAGGCTTGGACAAGATCTTCATCAATGCCGGGTTTGAGTGGCGCGAGCCGGGATGTTCCATGTGTCTTGCCATGAACGCCGACCGGCTGGTGCCGGCAGAACGTTGCGCCTCGACTTCGAACCGCAATTTCGAGGGCCGCCAGGGGCCGGGCGGACGCACCCATCTGGTCAGTCCGGAAATGGCCGCCGCCGCCGCGATTGCCGGCCATTTCGTCGATATCCGTAACCAGATCTGAGGAGGACCCATGAAAGCATTCAAGGAAATAAACGCGCTGGTGTGTCCACTGGATCGTGCCAATGTGGATACCGACGCCATCATCCCCAAGCAGTTTTTGAAGTCGATCAAGCGCTCCGGTTTCGGGCCTTATCTGTTTGACGAATGGCGCTACACCGATCATGGTGAGCCTGGCATGGAGTGCAGTAGACGTCCGCTCAACCAGGATTTCGTGCTCAACCATGTGCGCTATCAGGGTGCGCAGATTTTGCTTGCGCGCGATAATTTCGGCTGCGGTTCCAGCCGCGAGCATGCGCCTTGGGCGATCGAAGACTACGGTTTCAGGGTGATCATCGCCCCGTCTTTTGCCGACATTTTTTTCAATAACTGTTACAAAAATGGCATCCTGCCGATCGTCGCCGACACGGCCGTGGTCGATAAGCTGTTCAGTGCCTGTGAGGCCAGCGTTGGCTACAAAATCGCCGTGGATCTGGAAACCCAGCGCGTGACATTGCCATCCGGCGAGACCTTCGGTTTCGATATTACGCCCCACCGCAAGCATTGCCTGATCAATGGTCTGGATGAAATCGGTCTTACCTTGCAACACGCGGACGAGATCCGTGCCTTTGAAACAAAGCATAAAGCGGCCCAGCCGTGGTTGTTTAACTAAAGGGACCAGGGGGCTAGGGACTGGGGGCTAGGAAGCACCACCCGCAGGCTCTGCCCCCAGTTCCTTGTCTCTAGTCCCTGTCTTTGAGGAATTATCATGAAAATTGCAGTCTTAGCCGGTGACGGCATCGGTCCGGAAATCGTCGAACAGGCCTTGCGCGTACTGAAGGTGTTGCGCGACGAGGGTCTTGCCATGGAGTTTATTGAAGCCCCGCTGGGTGGCCAGGCGTATGACGCCTATGGATCGCCCTATCCGGAATTTACGCAGAAGATTTGCCATGAGGCAGATGCCGTGCTGTTGGGTGCCGTCGGCGGGCCGCAATATGATCAACTGGATCGGCCGCTACGTCCGGAGCGCGGGTTGCTTGCAATTCGCAAGGATCTTGGCTTGTTCGCCAATCTTCGTCCGGCCGTGCTGTTTCCCGAATTGGCCAACGCATCGACCCTGAAGCCAGAGGTGGTCGCTGGCCTCGACATCATGATCGTGCGCGAACTCACCGGGGACGTTTATTTTGGTCAGCCGCGAGGCATGAGGGTCAATGACAAGGGTGAGCGTGAAGGTTTCAATACCATGATTTACAGCGAATCCGAGGTACGTCGCATTGCTCATGTCGCGTTCGGCATCGCCATGAAACGCGGTAAGAAACTGTGTTCCGTCGACAAGGCCAATGTGCTGGAAACGACCGAATTTTGGAAGGAAATTGTCATTGATGTGGGACGCGAGTACCCGGAAGTGGAGTTGTCTCACATGTATGTGGATAATGCCGCGATGCAACTGATCCGCAATCCAAAACAGTTCGATGTCATCGTCACCGGTAATATCTTCGGTGACATCCTGTCCGACGAAGCTTCCATGCTCACCGGTTCTATCGGCATGCTCGCATCGGCCTCGTTGAATGAGACCAAGAAGGGTCTGTACGAACCCTCACACGGTTCGGCACCAGACATCGCCGGCAAGAACCTGGCCAATCCGCTGGCAACCATCATGTCTGCCGCCATGATGTTGCGTTACTCCTTTGGCCTTGAGGCAGCTGCTGGTCGCATCGAAAATGCGGTAAAAAAGGTGCTCGCCAGCGGCTACCGGACGGCCGATATTTACGAGCCAGGAACGAAGAAGCTGACCTGTTCGGAAATGGGTGATCAGGTGGTTGCCGCGATGTAAGCCTGTTTTTCTGTGCTTAAGGGGGTCTCTCGTTGGCGGGGAGCCCCGTTTTCTGTGATAATCCAAGCTTTAAAACTGCTTGGAAATCATCATGGCTCAGTTCGATCATGTCAGCGTCAAGAAAAAGGCCAATGTCTATTTCGATGGAAAATGTGTCAGTCATACCATACTGATGCCCAATGGAACACGCAGCAGCATCGGTGTTATTTTTCCGGGACTGCTCACCTTCAATACCGTCTCTCCGGAATTGATGGAAATCAATTCCGGTGCCTGCAAGGTGCGCCTCTCCGGTGAGGAAACCTGGCACAGTTACCAGGCGGGTGACAAATTTTCGGTGCCAGGAAACTCCAGCTTCGAGATTGAAACCACAGAGCTTCTGGATTACGTCTGCCACTTTGAATAAATGGGTTTAGTCGCGGTGAAGTGCAGATGAAATTTTTCGGTACCCTGAAAGTATCGGCGTTCATCTGCCTTTATCCGTGGTTGATTGGATTATAGGAGTTGTCATGCCGTCATTTGATATCACTTCCGCCGCCGATATGGATGCGCTCAAGAACGCGATTGATGTTGCCTCACGCCAGATCAATAACCGCTACGATTTCAAAGGCACCTCGGCGCGCGTCGATCTCAACGAAAAAGACAAGTTGATTACGTTGTACGGAGACTCTGATTTTCAACTCGACCAGATCAAGGACATCCTGTTTCCTGCACTGGAAAAAAAGGAGCCGGACAGCAGCAAGCGCCTGGATCAGCAGGATGCTCAGAAGGTATCGGGTAACAAGCTCAAACAGGAAATGAAGATCCGCGACGGCATCGATTCTGAGCTTGCCAAGCGTCTGGTGAAGCTGATCAAGGATTCCGGCCTCAAGGTGCAGGCCAGCATCCAGGGCGATACCGTGCGGGTCACCGGCGCCAAGCGTGACTTGCTGCAGGATGCGATTGCGCATGTGAAGAAGTCGGTCACCGACTTCCCCCTGAAGTACGGCAATTTCCGGGAGTGAGCTTTCATGGTTGAGCGAGGAGATTGAAGATGAAGATTTTTGCAGCGATGCTGGTATGCGCGCTG